>NZ_JARJLT010000052.1 GCF_029335315.1 Pseudomonas citronellolis | reverse complement strand
CGCCGCCGAGGACGGCTGGAACAGCCGCGATCCGCAGCGCGTGTCGCTGGCCTACAGCCCGGACAGCGCTTGGCGCAACCGCTCGACCTTCCTGAGCGGCCGCGCGCAGATCGTCGAGTTCCTCGCCGCCAAGTGGCGCCGCGAGCAGGAGTACCGGCTGATCAAGGAGCTCTGGGCGTTCACCGGCAACCGCATCGCCGTGCGCTTCGCCTACGAATGGCACGACGACTCGGGCAACTGGTTCCGTTCCTACGGTAACGAGAACTGGGCGTTCGACGAGAACGGCCTGATGTTCGAGCGCCACGCCTCGATCAACGACCTGCCGATCAGCGAGGGCGAGCGGCTGTTCCGCTGGCCCCAGGGGCGGCGGCCGGACGGGCATCCGTCGTTGAGCGAGTTGGGGCTGTAAGGCGCCCGGGTTCGCACCGGCGTTGAGGTGAATATCGGTGTAACGGCGGATAACCGCGAACGGTTATCCGCCCTACGCCCGGCCCACCCGTAGGGCGTACAACCGTTCGCGGTTGTACGCCGTCAGGCCGGGACGGCCTGCTTGCGTGGCGCGGTTTCGAAGCGCTCGGCGAGGATCATCGCCGCGGCCTTCTCGCCGATCATGATGCAGGGCGCGTTGGTGTTGCCGCTGACCAGGGTCGGCATGATCGACGCGTCGGCCACGCGCAATCCTTGCAAACCATGCACCTTGAGCTGCGGGTCGACCACCGCCAGGGCGTCGTGGCCCATCTTGCAGGTGCCCACCGGGTGGAACACGGTGGCGGCGTAGTCGCGCAGGTGTTCCAGCAGTTGTTCGTCGCTCTGCACCTGCGGACCAGGCAGCATCTCGGCGCCGCGAATGGCGTCGAACTCCGGCTGGGCGAGGATCTGCCGCGCCAGCTTCACGCCCTCCACCAGCACCTTGCCGTCTTCCTCGTCGGCGAGGAAGTTGTAGTCGATCTCGATGTCGCCGCCGGGCTTCACGCGCAGTTCGCCGATGCTCTTCGGGCGCAGCACGCAGGTATGGATGGCGAAGCCGTGGCCCCACTCGAACAGGCGCCCGCGATGGCTGCGGTAGCCGGGCACGAAGTGGAACTGCACGTCGGCCAGGCCCTCGGCGCGCGGGGTGCGGGCGAAGCCGCCGGCCTCGACGTAGTTGGTGGTCAGCCAGCCCTTCCGGCGCAGCAGGTACTTGAACGGCGAGGCGAGGATCTGCCCCAGCGAGCCGAGGGAGAAGCCCAGGCTCAGCGGGCTCGGCGAGCGCACCGTGACCAGGCCGTCGAGGTGGTCCTGGAGGTTCTTGCCGACCCCCGGCAGGTGGTGCCGCGCCTCGATGCCGGCGGCCTGCAGCTCGTCGCGCGGACCGATGCCGGAGGCCAGGAGAATCTGCGCCGAACCCAGCGAACCCGCGCACAGCAGCGTTTCGCGGCGCGCCAGCAGGCGCTGGCCGTCACGCAGTTCCAGGCCCTCCACGCGCTGGCCGTCCAGCAGCAGGCGGTGCACCTGGGCGCCGGTGCGCACTTCCAGGTTGGGCCGCTGCAGCGGCGCGACGAAGGCGCGGTAGCTGCTCAGGCGCCTGGCATCCTTCTGGGTCACGTTGTAGATGCCGGCGCCTTCGAAGTCGCGGCCGTTGAAGTCGTCGTTGTGGCGCAGGCCGATGCGCTGCGCGGCCTTCACGAACAGCTGCGACAGCGGGTTGGGGTCGCGCGGGCGGTCCACCAGCAGCTCGCCCTGGGTGCCGTGCAGGGCCAGGTCCTGGCCGAGGCGGTTGCCTTCGGACTTGCGGAAGAACGGCAGCACCTCCTGCCAGCTCCAGCCTTCGCAGCCGAGCTCCGCCCAGCGGTCGTAGTCCGAGGCGTGGCCGCGGATGTAGATCATGCTGTTCATCGAGCTGGAGCCGCCCAGGGCCTTGCCGCGCGGGCAGTGCAGCGAGCGGTTGTTCAGGCGCTGCTGCGGCGCCGAGAAGAAGTTCCAGCTGTAGGTGCGGCTCTTGTACAGGGTGATGGTCCCGGCCGGGGTCTGCACGCGCGGGCTGGCGTCGCTGCCGCCGGCCTCCAGCAGCAGGACGCGCACCGAGGGGTCGGCGCTCAGGCGGTTGGCCAGCACGCAGCCGGAGGAGCCGGCGCCGACGATGATGTAGTCGTAGGCGTTGGGGTCGTGGGACATGGGGGTCTCCGTGTTGCAGGGGCACGCGCGGATGAGTCGCTGGGCCCCCGCGTGCGCGGGGGTGACCCGGTGTCATCCCCGCGAACGCGGGGACCCAGTGCCTTCGCGCGGCCCGTCAGTGGGCCTCTTCGAGGTCGTCGTGGAGCAGGCCGAGGATTTCCCGCTTCATGTCGATGAACTGGCGGTCCATCACCATGTCCAGCGAACGCGGGCGCTCGATGGGTACGTCGAGGATGCGCTTGATGCGGCCGGGGCGGGCGCCCATGACGTAGACGCGGTCGCCCAAGAGGATCGCCTCGTCGATGTCGTGGGTGACGAACACCACGGTCTTCTTGCTGTGGTCCCAGACGCGCAGCAGCAGCTTCTGCATCTGCATGCGGGTCTGGCTGTCGAGGGCGCCGAAGGGTTCGTCCATCAGCAGGATCTGCGGGTCGTTGGCCAGCGCGCGGGCGATGGCCACGCGCTGCATCATGCCGCCGGAGAGCTGCTTGGGATAATTCCCGGCGAAGTTCGCCAGGCCCACTTCGTTGAGGTAGTAGTCGACGATTTCCTTGCGCTCGGCGGCCGGCACGCGGCGGCGCTTGAGGCCGAACTCGATGTTCTCGCGCACGGTCAGCCAGGGGAACAGGGTGTAGCTCTGGAACACCATGCCGCGGTCGGCGCCGGGGCCTTCCACGCGCTTGCCGCCGACGTAGATCTCGCCCTCGGTGGGCTCCGACAGCCCGGCGGTGAGGTAAAGCAGGCTCGACTTGCCGCAGCCGGAGGGGCCGACGATCACCGCGAACTGCTGGTCCGGCACCTCGAAGGAAACCTTCTCCAGCGCGCTGAAGGTGCCGCCCTCGGGGGTGCGGTAGCGCAGGCTGACCTCTTCCACGCGCAGGCGGGCCGGCTGCGCCCCTTGTACGGCCGGTGCCGCGTCGTTGCGTTGCATAGCTGCTACTGCGCCCATGAGGCCACCTTCAGTCGGAGGATACGGAAGAGTTGGTCGGTGATCAGCCCGAGCAGGCCGATGATGGCGATGGCCAGGAAGATCACGTCGACCTGGAAGCCGCGCATGGCCTTCAGGCTGATGTAGCCCAGGCCGCTGGAGGCAGCGACCAGCTCGGCCACCACCAGGTAGGTCCAGGCCCAGCCCATGGTCACCCGCAGGGTGTCGAGCACGCCGGGCAGCGAGGCCGGGCCGAGCACGTGGAGGACCACGTCGCGACGGTTGCAGCCCAGGGTGTAGGAGGCGTTGACCAGGTCCTTGGCGACCCCGCGGGAAACGTCGGAGATCATCACCAGCTGCTGGAAGAACACCCCGAAGATGATCACCGTGACCCGCTGTTCGATACCGATGCCGATCCACAGGATGAACAGCGGCACGAAGGAGGTCACCGGCAGGTAGCGGATGAAGTTCACCAGGGGTTCGAGGAACGCCTGGACGATGCGGAAGCTGCCCATCAGCAGGCCCAGCGGCACCGCCACCAGCGAGGAGACCAGGAAGCCGATCATCACCACTTCGACGCTGGCCAGCACATGGGTGCCGAGGGTGCCGTCACGGCCCAGGCGCACCGCGGCTTCCAGCACCGCGCCGGGGCTGGGGAGAAACATCGCCGGCACCACGCCGCCGTAGGAAAGCAGGGCCCAGAGGCCGAACACCAGCAGCCAGCACAGGGCGCTGGCGGACCACACCAGGCGCACCGGCAGCTCGACCTTGGGGGTCAGGCAGCGGCTCAGCCAGGATTGCGAAGGACGTGACATGTTGCCTCCATGCGCGCGGCAAGCCGCCCGCCAGGACAGGGATGGAAGGAAGTCGGGAGGGGCGGGCGTGGCGGCCCGCCGCCGTCACTGCACCACGAAGCGGGTGTCGACCAGGTCGTCGTAGCTGACCTGGAAGGTCTTGCCCTGCAGTTGGGTCCAGGTGGTGTTGGCCAGGCCGATGATGTCCTTGATGTCACCGGGCTGGCCCGGCGCGCCGAGGAGCTTCTGGCTCATCGCCTCGTCGTAGAAGCGCACGCCCTTGGCGGCTTCGGCGAGGTCCTTGGGATCGGAGAGGTAGCCGCCGACGCCCTTGGCCATGATCGCGTAGGCCTCCTGCGGGTGCTCCTGGGTGTACTGCACCGCCTTGTACAGGCCCTTGACCAGCGCCTTGACGTCCTCGGGCTGCTTCTCGATGACGTCGCAGTTCAGCGCCACCACGTCGACGATCACCCCGGGGGTGCTGGTGCTGTCGATCAGCACCTTGCCGGTCTTCTTCTCGCGCACCAGCGACAGGTGCGGCTCCCAGGTCACCGCGGCGGGCACGCGGCCGGCGATGAAGGCGGTGGCGGCGTCGTCGGCGGTCATGTTCTGCACCTTGATGTCGCTCATCGACATGCCGGCGTTCTTCAGCAGGTAGGACAGCCAGAACTGCGACACCGAGCCTTCGTTGACCGCCACTTCCTGGCCCTTGAGCTGGCTCAGGCTGGTGACGTCCTTGCCCACCAGCACGCCGTCGCCGCCATGGCTGTCGTCCAGCGCGGCCACGGCCTTGAAGCAGAACTGCGGGCGGTACTTGAGGATTTCGTCGATGGTCGAGGCGGAACCGGAGAGTTTCCCGGAGGCCTGCGCGGCCATGTACATCGAGGCTTCCTCGATGGGGGTCAGCTGCAGGTCGAGGCCCTGTTCCTTGAAGTAGCCCAGGTCGCGGGCGAGGTACAGGGTGCCGTAGCCGACCCAGGTGGTGTGGCCGATGGACAGGGTGCCGGCCTGGGCCGCGCCGGCGGCGCCGGCGAGGAGCCCGGCAAGGGCGAAGGGACGGGCGAAACGCACTAGCAAGGACTTGTTCATGAAGCACTCCCACAGCCGGTTTGGCTTGTTATTGGATAACTGCGGCAGTGGCCAGAATGGCCGGAGGACGACATCTCACCGGACGTGCTCGACGCGGGGCTCTGCGGCCCCTGGGTCCGACTCGGTGGACGGCACGTGACGAGAGCGATGGTGGCCGAAGCGGGAGGCTCGGAAAAATATTAAATATGTGGTCGCGACATAAGAAAAAGCTGCCTTGGCGCCGTACGCGCCGCTCCGGCACCGCCTGAACCCGGCTTGCCGGCCCCGCGCGCGGGCGGGCAAGATGGCCGTTCAACCACCACCGCGGGGTCTCGCGTGTCCGTCCTGTTCGAGGCCCTCTGGCCGCTCTTCGCGCTCATCGTCGGCGGCTTCGCGCTGCGCCGCCACGGCTTCCCCGGCGAAGCCTTCTGGCCGGCGGCCGAGCGGCTGAACTACTTCATCCTGTTCCCTTCGCTGCTGTTCGCCAGCCTGGCCAAGGCGCCACTGCGCGAACCGGGCCTGGCGCGCCTGGCCCTGGCGGCGGCCCTCGGCCTGGGCGGCGCCTGGCTCGGCCTGCTGCTGTGGCGGCGCCTGCGCGGCTGGAACGCGGCGCGCTTCGGCGCCCTGGCCCAGGGCGTGCTGCGCTTCAACACCTACCTGGGCCTGGCCGCCGTGGGCAGCCTGTACGGCAAGGACGGCCTGACCCTGGCGGCGCTGATGCTGGCGCTGATGGTGCCGACGGTGAACCTGATGTCGGTCTGGGCGCTCACCGCCGAACGCGGCATCGGCATGCGCGAGCTGCTGCTGCCGATGCTGAAGAACCCGCTGATCCTCGCCTGCGCCGCCGGCGCGGCGGTCAACCTGGCCGGCATCCCGCTGGGCGGCGGCGGCGCGCGGCTGTTCGACCTGCTGGCGGTGGCCAGCCTGCCGCTGGGCCTGCTCTGCGTCGGCGCCGCCCTGCAACCGCGCGAGCTGCGCGCGGAACTGCCGGCGCTGCTCGGCTGCTGCGGCGCACGCCTGCTGGCGATGCCGCTGCTGGCCTTCGCCTGCGCCCGCCTGCTCGGCCTGGGGCAACTGGAAACGGCGGTGTTCACGCTGTTCTTCGCCCTGCCGACGGCGCCCACTTCCTACGTGCTGACCCGCCAGTTGGGCGGCGACGGCCACCTGATGGCCGGGATCATCACCCTGCAGACCCTGCTCGCCGGCGCCAGCCTGCTGCTGGTCATGGGCCTGGTGCAGGCGCTGGGCTGACCGCCAGCGCGTAATGCCCTCCCCGTAGGAGCGGACTTCGTCCGCGATAGCTGCCCGATCCAGGGCGTTTCGCGAGCAAGAACCAGGCGTCCCTTTCGCTCCGACCAGAGCCGTTCCGGCGTCCATGAAACATCCTGAAACACCCCGCCTTCGCCGATGATCGGCGCCTTTCCCCGCGAAAGCCTGCCGAAAGCTTGAGCCCCTAGCATCCGCCCTCCCCGCCCCCGCGCAGGCGGGCTTTGCACAGACAAAAATTCCCAGACAAGAACAACAAGGGTGCTCGCATGCCACGCTCGATCCGTCGCCTTGCCCCGTCCCTGCCCGGCCACCCGCCGCGCTGATCCCACGGAGGCTTCCCGATGCTGACCTTCCTCGCCTTCGCCATGGTGGCGACCTTCATGCTGCTGATCATGACGCGACGCCTCTCGGCGCTCATCGCGCTGATCCTGGTGCCCATCGCCTTCGCCGTGCTCGGCGGTTTCGCCGCGGGCCTGGGGCCGATGATGCTCGACGGCATCCGCACCCTGGCACCGACCGGGGTGATGCTGATGTTCGCCATCCTCTACTTCGCCATCATGATCGACTCCGGGCTGTTCGACCCGGCGGTGCGGCGCATCCTCCGGCTGGTCAAGGGCGACCCGCTGAAGGTCTCGATGGGCACCGCCGCGCTGGCGATGATCGTCTCGCTGGACGGCGACGGCTCGACCACCTACATGATCTGCGTGGCCGCCGTACTGCCGCTGTACCAGCGCCTGGGCATGAGCCCGCTGCTGATGGCCTGCCTGATCATGCTCTCCAGCGGCGTGCTCAACATGACCCCCTGGGGCGGCCCCACCGCCCGCGCCGCCAGCGCCCTGCACGTGGACCCGGCGGACATCTTCGTGCCGATGATCCCGGCCATGCTCGCGGGCCTGGCGGCGATCTTCGCCATCGCCTGGGTCTACGGCCAGCGCGAGCGCGCGCGCCTGGGCCAGCTGCACCTGCCGGGCGACGCGGTGGACGCGGCCGAGGTCAGCGTCTCGCAGTACCCCGAGGCGCGGCGGCCCAAGCTGCTGTGGTTCAACGGCGCGCTGACGGTGGCGCTGATGGCCACGCTGATCGCCGGGCTGCTGCCGATGCCGGTGCTGTTCATGATCGCTTTCAGCATCGCCATGATCGTCAACTACCCGTGCATCCTCGAACAGAAGCAGCGCATCGGCGCCCACGCCGAGAACGTCCTGGCGGTGGTCTCGCTGATCTTCGCCGCCGGCGTGTTCACCGGCATCCTCTCCGGCACCGGGATGGTCGAGGCCATGTCGAAGAGCCTGCTGGCGGTGATCCCGCCGGCGCTGGGGCCGTACCTGGCGACCATCACCGCACTGGTCAGCCTGCCGTTCACCTTCTTCATGTCCAACGACGCCTTCTACTACGGCGTGCTGCCGGTGCTGACCCAGGCCGCCGCGCAGTACGGCATCACCCCGGTGGAAATGGCCCGCGCCTCCATCGTCGGCCAGCCGGTGCACCTGCTCAGCCCGCTGGTGCCCTCCACCTACCTGCTGGTGGGGCTGGCCAAGATCGACTTCGGCGACCACCAGCGCTTCACCCTGCGCTGGGCAGTTCTGGTCTGCCTCGCTATCCTCGCCGCCGCCCTGCTGCTGGGGCTGTTCCCGTTGTTCAACGACTGAAACTCAACGTCTGACCGGTACCCTCTGAAATGGAATGGCTGACCAACCCGGAAATCTGGGTCGCACTGCTCACCCTCACCGCCCTGGAGATCGTCCTGGGCATCGACAACATCATCATGATCTCGATCCTCGTCGGGCGCATGCCCAAGGCCCTGCAGGCGCGCACGCGGCTGTTCGGCCTGGCGCTGGCGATGGTCACGCGGATTCTCCTGCTGCTGTCGATCACCTGGGTCATGGGCCTGACCCGCGACCTGTTCGAGGTGTTCGGCCAGGGCATCTCCGGGCGCGACCTGATCCTGTTCTTCGGCGGCCTGTTCCTGCTGTGGAAGAGCAGCAGCGAGATCTTCCACGGCCTGGAAGGCGAGGACGAGACCGATCAGCCCGCGCCGAAGAGCCTGCTCGGCGGCTTCCTCGGCACCATCATCCAGATCGCCATCATCGACATCGTGTTCTCCCTGGACTCGGTGATCACCGCCGTGGGCATGGTCTCCAACGTGCCGGTGATGGTCGCCGCCATCGTCGTCGCGGTGCTGGTGATGATGCTCGCCTCCGGCGCCATCAGCGCCTTCATCGACAAGCACCCGTCGCTGAAGATGCTGGCGCTGTCGTTCCTCATCGTGGTCGGCACCGTGCTCATCGCCGAGGCGTTCGAAGTCCACGTGCCCAAGGGCTACGTCTACTTCGCCATGGCCTTCTCGCTGGCGGTGGAAGCGCTGAACATCCGCATGCGCGGCGCGCGCGGGCGCAAGGACGTCGAGCCGGTGCAGCTGCGCCGGGACATTCCCGGCCAGTGACGCCCTAGAGCGTCGGCAAAGGCGCCCCGGCCGGCCACTCCAGGGTGCCCTTGTCGCTGAAGCGCACGGTGCCGAACAGGCCGCCGCCGAACTTGCCGCTGACCTCGTAGGGCATGCCCTGGCGCGGCGGCGCGTTGCCCAGGCCCCAGGCCTGGCGCACCAGGCGGAAGGCCGAGACGCTCACCGGCACGCTGAGCACCGCCTCGCCGAAGCCCGGCACCTTGCCGGCCTGGTCGCTGACCCCGCTGGCCAGCGGCCGGCCGTTGACGCTCAGGTCCAGCGCCACGCCGTTGTAGTCGATGGCGCGGTCGTTGGGGTTCTGTACCCGCAGCTTGACCGCGAAGCGCGCCTCCATGCCCTGCCCGGCCAGCGGTTCCAGGCCCACCAGGTCGACCTTCAGCGGGTCGCGACCGAACAGGCTGGCGCAGGCGCCGAGGCTCAGCGCCAGGCAGACGGCGAGGAACAGGCGCAGGGGGGCGAGGAGACGACTGGGCATGGGGTTTTCCGCTGCTGCTGGGGATGCCGGCAGTCTAGACCGGGCGGCGGGTTCTGAGCACGCAGGAGCACGCCTTGCGCGCGAATCGCGGGCATGGCCCGCTCCTACGGGAACGCCAGCCCCCGGAAAAACTCCGCAGCCCCCGCCAGAAGAGGCTTTACTCAAGGTGAAGACCCCGGCGAATCAACATCTTGTCGAACCCTCGCGGGACAGCGAGGGTCTACCATGACAATTGGATGACAGAAATTTCGGCCAGATCGCCCGCACTCTCAGGGCCTGTTTACGATCTCGCGAGCTAGAGCAGCAGATCGTAAACAGGTGCTCAGCGGCAGGGACGACGCTGTACGAGGGGGCCGCCGCCATGCTCACACTGCTCAACCTGCTATCCGCCGTCGCCCTGCTGGTGTGGGGCACGCACATCGTGCGCACCGGCATCCTCCGCGTGTACGGCGCCGAGCTGCGCCGGGTGCTCAGCCGCAGCGTGCAGAAGCGCCCGCTGGCCTTCGCCGCCGGCATCGGCGTCACCGCCCTGGTGCAGAGCAGCAACGCCACCGCCCTGCTGGCCACCTCCTTCGTCGCCAGCGGCCTGATGGCGCTGGCCCCGGCGCTGGCGATCATGCTCGGCGCCGACGTCGGCACGGCGCTGATGGCGCGGGTGCTGACCCTCGACCTGTCGTGGCTGTCGCCGCTGCTGATCTTCTTCGGCGTGGTCTTCTTCCTGACCCGCAAGCAGACCCGCCTCGGCCAGCTCGGCCGGGTGTTCATCGGCCTCGGGCTGATCATCCTGGCGCTGCAGCTGATCGTCGAGGCCGCAGGTCCGATGACCCAGGCCAAGGGCGTCAAGGTGCTGTTCTCCAGCCTCACTGGCGACGTGATGCTCGACGCCCTGACCGGCGCGCTGTTCGCCATGGTCTCCTACTCCAGCCTGGCCGCGGTGCTGCTCACCGCGACCCTCGCCACCTCCAAGGTGATCTCGCTGAAGGTCGCGCTGTGCCTGGTGGTCGGCGCCAACCTCGGCAGCGGCATCCTCGCCCTGATCAGCTCCACCGCGCAGAACGCCGCCGGGCGCCGGGTGGCCCTGGGCAGCCTGCTGTTCAAGGTCGCCGGCTGCCTGCTGGTGCTGCCGCTGATCGGCCCGCTGGCGGCCTGGGTGGACGGCTGGCCGTTCCGCACCCAGGAACTGGTGATCGCCTTCCACGTGCTCTACAACTCGGTGCGCTGCCTCGCCTGCCTGCCGCTGACCACCCAGATGGCGGCCTTCTGCACGCGCCTGCTGCCCGACCGCGCCACCCCCGAGGACCGCGTGCGCCCGCGCCACCTCGACCCGGCGGCGCTGGACACGCCGAGCCTGGCGCTGGTCAACGCGGTGCGCGAGACCCTGCGCATGGGCGACATCGTCGAACAGATGCTGGTCGACCTGCTGCAGGTCATCCGCGGCGGCGACCCGCTGCTGAGCAAGCAGATCCGCAAGCTCGACGACGACGTCGACGCCCTCTACACGGCGATCAAGCTGTACCTGGCGCGCATGCCCCGCGACGACCTGGGTGAGCGCGACAGCCGGCGCTGGGCGGAGATCATCGAACTGGCGATCAACCTGGAGCAGGCCGGCGACATCATCGAGCACATGCTCAGCGCCGTGCAGGACAAGAAGACTTCGCGCAGCCGCTCCTTCTCCGACAACGGTCTGGCCGAGATCACCGCCCTGCACAGCCAGCTGGTGGTCAACCTGCGCCTGAGCCTGTCGGTGTTCCTCAACGGCGACCAGGAGGGCGCGCGCCGCCTGCGCCGGGCCAAGCAGCGCTTCCGCCTGCAGGAACGGCGCTACGCCCATTCCCATGTCGACCGCCTGCGCCAGCAGGTGGTGCAGAGCATCGAGACCAGCTCGCTGCACCTGGACCTGATCGCCGACATGAAGCGCCTGAACTCGCTGTTCTGCGCCATCGCCTACGCCATTCTGGACAATCCCGAGGCCGGAAGTGGCGAGGAGGCCGAGGAAGACTTCGTCGAGCGGGCCCTGGATGAGGCCGCCGACGCCGCGCCGCGCGCCACGCCGCCGGGTTCCAGCGCCGCCGGCTGAAGCCCGCGCCAGGCACTTACGGCGGTCACGGGGATGGTGCAGAATCAGCCGCCATGCACGCACTGAACCCCGACACCGCCAACCAGCCCTCGGTCGCCGCCAGCCTGACCCAGGCCATCCTGCTCGCCGCCGAGCGCCTGGGCCTGCCCCGCGCCGACCTGCTGCAGCGCGCCGAACTCGACGAGGCCGCCCTCGCCGACCCCGACGGGCGCATCCCCTTTCCCCGCCAGCAGGCCCTGTGGGGCTGCATCCAGGAGCGCCTGCAGGCCAGCGAACCGGGCCTGGACCTGGGCGCGGCGCTGGCCGCCGGCTCCTTCAGCGTGCTCGGCTACCTGCTGCAGACCAGCGCCACCCTGGGCGACGCGCTGCAGGCCGGGCTGCGCTACCAGCGGCTGGTCGGCGAAGGCGGCGAGGTGGTGCTCAGCGAGGAAGGCGAGCTGCTCTGGGTCTGCTACCGGCCGCTGAACCCGCTGCTGCCGGCCACCCGCGCACGGACCCTGGCGCTGATGGGCTTCTGGGTGGTGCAACTGGGCGCCCTGCTGCGCGACTTCGAACTGGCCGGCTGCCGCTTCATTCACCCGCAGCCGGAGGACCTGGCACCCTACCGCGAGCGCTTCGCCTGCCCCCTGCAATTCACCGCCGCCGACTACGCCCTGGGCCTGCCCAAGGCGTTGCTGGCGCGACCGCTGGCGCAATCCAACCCGCCGCTGCGCAACCTCCTGCGCCAGCACGCCGAAAGCCTGCTGGCGCGCCTGCCCAGCGCCAGCGTGCAGGCCCGCGTCACCGCCCTGCTGGGTACCCAGCTCAGCCGTGGCGAGCCCGGCCGCGCGGCCCTCGCCCAGGCCCTGGGCATGAGCGAGCGAACCCTGCAGCGACGCCTGGCCGAGGAAGGCAGCAGCTATCAGCAGCTGCTCGCCGATACCCGCCGGCAACTGGCCGAGCGCTACCTGCAGGAAGGCCAGCTGCCGGCCACCGACATCGCCATGCTGCTCGGCTACTCCGAGCCCAGCGTGTTCTTCCGCGCGTTCCGCCACTGGACCGGGCGCACGCCGGGGGAATACCGCCAGCAGGCGGCCAGACCGGCGCACTGATCCGCGTCAATGTGCGCCGGCGGGTTTCCGCTAGGGTTGATAGCCTTTTGCCACCCGAGCGCCCAGCCATGACCCTAACCCGGCTACCGGCCCAGTTGCTGGTGACTTCCCAGGACGACACCCTGGTGCGCGAGGTACGCGCGCTGCTCACCGCCTACCAGGTGCCCTGCGCCGTGCTCGGGGGCCCCCAGGACTGCGAGCAGGCGCCGCTGTGCCGCTGGTTCAAGGATGCCCCGCTGAGCGACGCGGCGCGCGTGCACGCCCTGCTGGCGGACGCCATCGGGGTGATCGAGCGCAGCCGCCACGCGTTCCGCTCGCGCGAGCTGGGGCAGTTGCGCCGACGCCTGGTGGAGGCCCTGGAGGAGTTGTCCCGGGTACCGCCGCTGGTGTAAAAACCGCCGACCAGTGTTCCGCCTTGGCGGAAACCGGCTTTGCCGGGCAGGACATCCCAGGGCCTGCAAGACAAAGCGCCGTATCCGACGCATTTCCCGTGCGCCGGAGCGGCGCTTTTTTCATGCCCTCGGAAAACCCGCAAGGAGGCCAAGCATGGGCCTGGGACCCAAACTCGACCACATGCTCGACCGCATCGGCCTGTCGCCGGCGGAGATCGACCAGCGCCTGCGCTACCTCGACTGGCAGGACGCCGACGGCCAGCGCCTGCACGCCAGCGGCGCGGCCATGGCGGACAGCCACCGGGCGTTCATCGACCTGCTCTACGCGCACCTCGGGCATTACCCGCCGCTGGCGGCGATCCTCTCCGACCCGGTGGTGCTCGAACGCCTCAAGCGCAGCCAGGGGCACTACTACACGCAGCTGTGGGACGCCACCCAGGACGCCGACTACGTGCGCGACCGCCTGCGCATCGGCCTGGTCCACCAGCAGGTGGGCGTGGAACTGAAGTGGTACCTGGGCGCCTACCGCCTGTACCTCGACCACGTGCTCGTCGAGCTGCTCGGCGATGCGCCCGGCGCGGCCACCTTCGCCAGCCTGCTCAAGCGGGTGTTCTTCGACATGTCGCTGGCCATCGACACCTACGGCGCCGCCCAGCGCCAGGCCCTGGAGGACAGCGAGGCGCGCTTCGCCCGCGCCCTGCGCGGGGCCAACGACGGCATCTGGGACTGGGACCTGGGCAACGACCGGCTGTACGTCTCCGAGCGCTGGACGCGGATGCTCGGGCTCAGCCGCGACAGCCTCGGCGAAGGCAGCGCCAGCTGGTTCGCCCGCGTCCACCCCGACGACCTGCCCGGCCTGCGCCAGGCCATGGACGCCCACCTGCGCGGCAGCACCGCGCTGCTCAACCACGAATACCGCATCCGCCAGCGCGATGGCGGCTACCTCTGGGTGCAGGCGCGCGGGGTGATCACCGACGGGCGCATGGCCGGCTCGCAGAGCGACATCAGCCAGCGCAAGGCCAGCGAACACCAGCTCAGCCACGCCGCGCGCCACGACCCGCTGACCGGCCTGGCCAACCGCCTGCGCCTGGACGAGCTGCTGCAGCAGGCCCTGCAACGCCAGCGCCGCCCCGGCGCGCGCGAGGCCGGGCTGCTGTTCATCGACCTGGACCGCTTCAAGCTGATCAACGACAGCCTCGGCCACGCCGTCGGCGACCGCGTGCTGGTGGAAGTCGCCCAGCGCCTGCTGCGCTGCCTGCGGCCGGGCGACCACCTGGCGCGCTTCGGCGGCGACGAGTTCGTCGTGCTGCTCGACGACATGGCCAGCCTGACCGACGCCGAGCAGGTCGCCCAACGCATGCTCGACTGCCTGCACCAGCCGCTGCACCTGGACGGCCGCACCCTGGTGGTGAGCGCCAGCATCGGCATCACCGGGCTGATCGCCGAGGGTCAGGCGATCGACACCCTGCAGGCCGCCGACCTCGCGCTGTACCGCGCCAAGGAGGCCGGCAAGGCGCAGTACGCGCGCTTCTCCAGCGAGCTGCAGGCCGCCGCGCAGCGCCGCCTGGACCTGGAAAGCGCCCTGGCCCAGGCCCTGGAGCGCGAGGAATTCAGCCTGCACTACCAGCCGATCCTGCGCATCGACGTCGACCCGCCGCGCCCGGTCGCCGTGGAAGTGCTGCTGCGCTGGCGGCGCGACGGCCAGTTGGTGTCGCCATTGCAGTTCATCCCGGCGCTGGAGGAATCCGGGGAGATCGTCCGGGTCGGTGACTGGGTGCTGCGCGAAGCCTGCCGGCAGACCGCCGCCTGGCAGCGCGCCGGCCAGCCGCGGCTGTACTGCTCGGTCAACCTGTCCAGCCGCCAACTGCAGCAACCGGGCTTCGCCGAGCGGGTCCGGCAGATCCTCGACGACACGGGCCTTGCGCCGAAAAGCCTGGTGCTGGAGATCACCGAGAGCCTGATGATGCAGGACGGCGCCGAAACCCTCGCCTGCCTGCGCGAGCTGGCCGCCCACGGCGTGCGCCTGGCGCTGGACGACTTCGGCACCGGCTACTCGTCGCTGGGCTACCTCAAGCGCTTCCCGCTGGACCTGCTGAAGGTCGACCGCAGCTTCATCGGCAAGGTCCCCGACGACCCCGAGCTGAGCGCCATCTGCCGCGCCATCGTCGGCCTGGGCCGCAGCCTCGGCCTGGAAGTGGTGGCCGAAGGCGTGGAACACCCCGAACACCTGGAATTCCTCCGCAAGGAAGGCTGCCGCTTCGCCCAGGGCTTCCTGTTCAGCCGCCCGTTGCCGCCCGAAGAACTGCACCCGGCCCCCATGGAGACCCACCGATGAAGCTCAACCTGCCGGTCAGCGGGCGCCAGGTCGAGGTGCCGGAGGGCGCCAACATCCTCTCCACCACCGACCTCAAGGGTGCGGTCAGCCACCTCAACCCGGACTTCCTCGCCATCAGCGGCTTCAGCGCCGAGGAACTGCTGGGCCACAACCACAACCGCGTGCGCCACCCGGACATGCCGCCGGTCGCCTTCGCCCACCTGTGGGCCACCCTGCGCGCCGGGCGCAGCTGGATGGGCCTGGTGAAGAACCGCTGCAAGAACGGCGACCACTACTGGGTCAGCGCCTTCGTCACGCCGATCCGCCGTGGCGGCGAGGTGGTCGAATACCAGTCGGTGCGCACCCGCGCCTCGGCCGCCGAGATCGCGGCGGCGGAAGCGCTGTACGCGCGCCTGCGCGCCGGCGCCACGCTACGCCGCCCACGCCTGGACCTGCGCGCGCGGCTGCTCGGCGGGCTGCTGCTGGCCCAGGCGCTCGGCGCGCTGCTGGGCATGGCGCTGCCGGGCCTGGCGCCGGCCGCCGGCGTGCTCGCCCTGGTGCCCGGCGGCGCCTGGCTGCTCTGGCAGTTGCAGCCGCTGCAGGCGTTGCTGGCGCGCGCCCGCGGCATCGCCGACAACCCCTTGAGCCAGCGCCTGTACAGCGACCGCGACGACGAGTTCGGCGAGCTGGACTTCGCCCTGCGCATGCTCGACGCGCAGACCGGCGCGGTGGTCGGGCGCATGGCCGACGCCTCGCGCCAGCTGGCCGAGCACGCCGGGCAACTGGCCGCGGCGGTGGCCAGCGCCGGCCAGGGCACGCGCCGCCAGCAGCAGGAAACCGACCAGGTGGCCAGCGCCATGCAACAGCTGGCGCAGAGCGTCCAGGAAGTGGCGCGCCACGCCCAGCACAGCGCGGTGGCCGCGCAATGTGGCGAACGCCAGGCGCGCGCCGGCCAGGACGAGGTGCGCAGCACCCGCGACCAGCTGGAAATCCTCGAAGACGCGGTGCGCCAGGCCGGCGCCGCCGTCGAGCAACTGCACGGTCACAGCGCCGGCATCTCGCGGATGCTCGCGGTGATCCAGGAAGTCGCCGCGCAGACCAACCTGCTGGCGCTCAACGCCGCCATCGAGGCGGCCCGCGCCGGCGACGCCGGGCGCGGCTTCGCGGTGGTGGCCGACGAAGTGCGCGCGCTGGCCTCGCGCACCGCCGACTCGGCGCTGGATATCCACAGGCTGGTGGCCGACCTGCAACGCGGCGCCGGCGCCTCGGTGCAGGCCCTGCGCCACAGCTGCGAGCAGGCCCACGCCAGCCTCGGCCAGGCCGGCCGCGCGGCCGGCGCGCTGGAACAGATCGCCGAGCAGGTCGCGGCGATCCAGCGCATGAGCCTGGAAATCGCCGGCGCCATCGAGGAGCAGGGCTGCGCCAGCGAAGAGATCGAACGCAGCCTGCTGGCGATCCGCGAATCCGCCGACGGCAACGCCAGCAGCGCCAACCGCAGCCAGGACAGCGCCGCCCGGGTGGCGGCCCTGGCCGCCGAACTGCGGCTGCTGGCGGTGCATTTCTGGGAGGGACGGCGCAGCTGACCGACCGCGATCGGCTCCCCGCGGTTGCGGCGGATAACGCCTGGGTATTGGGGCCCTCCCCGTAGGAGCGGGCCATGCCCGCGAATCGCGCGCGTGGCGCGCTCCTACGGTGGTTCCGGGAGCGGGGACGCGACGGCGGATAACGCTATAGGCGTTATGCGCCCTACGACCAGGCGAGACGCCGGCGTTCGACGTAGGGCGGATAACCGTTCGCGGTTATCCGCCGCCAGGCGGTTCGCCCCGGGGAATCAGTGATCCCTCACCTTCAACCCCCGCGCCGCGATGAAGGCCAGGAACGCCTCGCGGCTGGTATAGCGCGGCTGGTAGCCGAACTCCTGCTTCAGTCGCGCGTTGGCCAGCACCGGCCGGTAGCGCAGGAAATCCACCTGCTCCGGGCCGAAGCGCGCCAGGCCCAGCGGCTTGAGTAACGCCAGGGCGCCGCGCAGCAGCGGCGCCGGCAGCGGGCGGTAGGGCTTGCGGAGGATCTCGGCGATCTCGCGCAGGCTCAGCGCGCCGTCGCCGGCCAGGTTGTAGACACCCTCGCTGCCGCGTTCCAGGCCCTGGCGGATGACGTTCACCACGTCCTGGTCCCAGATGAACACGAAGGGACTGCAGCGGCCACTTATCCCCAGCACCGAACGCCCCTTGAACAGGTCGGTGACCGGGTTGTGCACACCCCGGCCAAGAATGGTGCCGGGACGCAGGATCAGCTGGCGCAGTTGTGGATAAGTAGTCCGCAGGCCGCCCAGCAGCTGCTCGATCTCATGCTTGTGGCGGGCGAAGGGGAATTGCGAATGGCCGCGCAGCGGGTGGCTTTCGTCGATCCACTCGGCGTTGTCCGGGTGGAAGCCGTAGGCCGCGGCGGAGCTGGCGACGATCAGTTGGCGCACGCCGTTCTCGCCGGCCGCCTCGAACAGCGCCTTGCTGCCGCCGACCTCGATGGTATGCAGGCGCGTGGCCGACATCTCGCGCGGCGGGTTGATCACCGCCGCCAGGTGCACGATGGCGTCCGGGCGCCAGTGCCGCACGCATTCCATCACCTGCTTGGAGTGGCCGATGTCCAGGCGCACCGGCTCGATGTTCGGCCGCAGGTTCTGCGTGGGCAACGCGCGAATGTCCGCCGCCACCAGGCTCCAGTCCAGGTGCTGGACCGCCAGTTCGTTGAGCAGGTTCTGGCCCAGGTGGCCAGCCGCGCCGGTGACCAGGACTCGCATGCAAGCGACCTCGGCGGTGGACGGATAAGGCAGGGTAAATCCGCTAGCGAAGCGCCAGCAGTGACCATTCGCGCCACGCCTGATGATAGACCCGGCCACGGTATCGCGCCGCGCGCCCGCACGGGTAGGTGGATGCCGGGCAATCCGCTATCCTCGTGGCTTTGCTTTTCCAGGCCAGGCCCATGCGTTGGTTGTTCGCCCCCCTGCTGCTGTTGCTGCTCTGCCCGTGGTCGCTCGCCGACTCGCGCGCGGCGGTGGAGGGCTACCAGCTGCAGAACGGCCTCGGCGTGCTGTTCAAGCCGACCGCGCAGCGCGGCTCGGTGTCGATCCGCCTGGTGGTGGGGGTGGGATTTTCCGATTTCACCTGCCATGACCGGCAGTTGCCGCACCTGCTGGAGCACCTGTTCTTCAGCGGCCTGGACGGCGGCGACGAGGCCGACCTGGAAGCGCGCATGCAGGCGCTCGGCGGCCAGTGGAACGCCTACACCAGCGAGGGCGACACCACCTTCGTCATCGAGGCGCCGGCCGCCACCCAGCGCCAGGTGCTCGACCTGCTGCTGGAAGTGCTCACGCGCACGCAACTGGACAAGGCGCGGGTGGAAGCCACCAAGCAGGTGCTGATCCGCGAGGACGGCGGCCGCTACTCGCACCTGCAACGCTTCCTCGACCACCAGAACATCAGCCGCCCCGGCCAGGAGCAGCTGGCCGTGGAACTCGGCCTGGCCTGCGCCGAGCGCCCGCAGGTGGCGCACCTGACCCAGGCCCAGCTGGAGAAGCTGCGCAGCGACTGGTACGTGCCGAGCAACATGACCCTGATCGTGGTCGGCGACCTCGACCCGCGCCTGCCGGCCTACCTCAGCCACACCTTCGGCAGCCTGCCCGAGCGCAACCCGCCGGAACGCCGCGAACTGCCGGAAATGAAAAGCCGGGCCGCGCACGAACGCACCCTGAACACCGGTCTGTTCGGCGAGGGTGCGGTGGCGCACTGGATTTTCCCGGAACCGGCGGACGCCGACGGCGCCGCCCTCGACCTGCTGCAGGCCTATCTGAGCGACGCGCTCTACGCCGAGCTGCGGGTGCATCGCGGGCTGTCCTACGGGCCCTGGAGCGAGCGCACGTCCTACGCCAATCAGGGCTTCTTCAGCCTCAACGCGGACATCGCCCGGGAAGACCAGGACGCCACGCTCAAGGCCCTCGGCGAACTGCTCGACGGCATCCGCCAGCGCGGCCTCGACCCGCAGCGCTTCGCGCGCATCCAGCGCGTGCAGCGGGCCCAACTGGCCTGGAGCACGCCGAGCAACGCCAGCCTCGCCGATTACTACTGGGGTGCGCTGGCCGACTACGACGGCGAGCGCTTCCCGAACGAGGACCGGCGCCTGGCCAAGGTCAGCCTGCAACAGGCCAACGACACCGCGCGCCAGCTGTTCAAGGACGCGGGCTACCTGCGCATCGAGAAACCGCTGCTCGACGACGACATGGCCTACCCACTGGGCGCGCTGGCCCTGCTGCTGGTACTGCTGCCGCCGGCGCTGTTGCTGTGGCGCCGGCGGCGCGGCTGATCAGAGCGCCAGGCGGCGGATGACGCGGGTGGCGTCGTCCGGGTCGCGCTGGGCCTGGAAGCCCAGTTCCACGGCGAGGTCACGCATCTCGCGGTCGATGGCCTGGTCGATGCTGTACATCTGGGCGAAACCGTTGCGCTTGGCCACCTCGATCAGGTGGCGCATCAGCGCCTTCTCCAGGCCCCGGCGTTTCCAGTCGTCGGCGGTGGTCAGCGCGCATTCGCATTGGGCGTTCTCGGCCGCCGCGGCATAGCGGCTGATGCCGACTTCGCGCAGCTCTCCGCTGTCGTGGGCCAGGGCGACGAAGGCCATGGTCTGCTGGTAATCCACGTCCATCAGGCGGTCGAGCAGCGCGTCGCTGATCTTCACCTCACCGTGGAAACGCAGCTTGCGGGTCATCGGCGACAGGCGCTCGAGGAAATCCCGCTCCAGCTCGCGGTCTTCCGCGCGCAGCGGGCGGATCAGCACATGGCTGCCGTCGTCCAGGGTCTCGATCCAGTGGTCGTGGCCGGCGGCGGCGAGCGCCGCGGCGTGGTGGTGCAGGGGTGTGGGCATGGTCGTATCTCCGCGAGCGAAGAAGAAAGGTTGACCTATCCTTCTCCACCCGCGCCCGTCCACCCTTGATCGAGGTCAAGGGCGCACGGGGGCCGCCAGTGACAGGATGCCGCAGGCCCTCAGGCGCCGGCCAGCGCGCCGCCGGAACTGGCCGCGCGGCCGCGGCGGCGGAACAGCACCAGGGTGGCGACCAGGCCGAGCAGCGCCGCGCCGCTCAGCCACAGGCCGGGCGCGGCCTTGTTGTCCAGGCTGTGGATAAGCCAGGTGCATACCGCCGGAGTGAAGCCACCGAAGGTCGCGGTGGCCAGGCTGTAGGCCAGGGAAAAACCGGTGGTGCGCACGTCCGCCGGCATCACCTCGGTCAGCGCCACCACCATGGCGCCGTTATAGCTGCCGTAGAGGAACGACAGCCACAGCTCCACCATCAGCAGGCGCGCGAAGCTCGGCTCGGCCACCAGCCAGGACAGCGTCGGGTAGGCGGTCAGCAGCGCCAGCACGGTGGCGGCGATCAGCAGCGGGCGACGCCCAACGCGATCGGACAGCGCGCCCATCACCGGCAGCCAGAAGAAGTTCGACAGGCCGATCAGCATGGTCACCAGCAGCGCGTCGAAGTCCGACAGGTGCAGCTCGTTCTTGCCGAAGGTCGGGGTGTAGGCGGTGATCAGGTAGAAGGACACGGTGGTCATCACCACCATGGCGGTGCCGGCCAGCACCAGGCCGAAGTTCTGCCCGATGGAACGCAACACCTCGCCCAGGCTCGGGTGGTGCTTGCGCGCCTTGAACACCTCGGTCTCTTCCAGCGAGCGACGGATGATGAACAGCGCCGGGACGATCATGCAGCCGACGAAGAACGGCACGCGCCAGCCCCACTCGCCCATCTGCTCGGGGCTCAGCCAGTGGTTCAGGATCACCCCCAGCAGCCCGGCGAAGACCACCGCCACCTGCTGGCTGGCCGACTGCCAGCTGACGAAGAAGCCGCGCTTGCCGGGTGTGGCGATCTCCGCCAGGTACACCGACACGCCGCCCAGCTCGACCCCGGCGGAGAAGCCCTGCAGCAGGCGGCCGAGCAGCACCAGCGCCGGCGCCAGCGCGCCGAGGGTGGAGTAGCCGGGCACGAAGGCGATCAGCAGGGTGCCCATGGCCATCAGCCCGAGGGTGATGATCAGGCCCTGGCGGCGGCCGTGGCGGTCGATGTAGGCGCCGAGGAAGATCGCTCCCAGCGGGCGCATCAGGAAGCCGGCGCCGAAGGTGGCCAGCGACAGCATCAGCGAGGCGAAGGGATCGTCGCCGGGGAAGAAGGTCTTGGCGATGGCGGTGGCGTAGAAGCCATACACCATGAAGTCGTACATCTCGAGGAAGTTTCCGCTGACCACGCGGAAAACGGCCTTGGCCTTGGAATTGTTGGAAGCCATGGGGACACCACTCAGACAGTCACAGGGCCTTCCCGCGCGCGAGGGAACCGGGCAGCGGCTGGGAAGTTATTTGTAACCCTATGTGTAAAAGTTGTCCGCGGGCAAATGAAAAATGGCTGAAAGGCCCGAAATACAAGGGTTTGAAAGACTGGCGAAAGCTTCGCGACTGTTCGTCGGAAAGTTCACAAAAAAGGCGCGGGAGAGGCAGCTGTCCACCACCCTGCCCCACCCGCGCCACCCCGCCCTAGGGATTGCTCGCCTGTAACGGCCGCCCGGCGTCCTTGCCCTGGCGCGCCAGCTCGGCCTGGAACAGCTTCCATTCGCGCTCGATGATCGCGTAGGGCACGAACACGCTGACGCGTTTGGCGCCCTTCAGCCCGGGATGGCTGATGCCGTGCCAGAAGGTGCCCTGGTAGCCGATGTTCATCCCCACCACGCTGCCATCGGCCGCCAGCAGCGGGCCGCCCGACATGCCCTGGGCCAGGGCGGCGTCGTGGATGCCGTAGAGCTCCTGGCTGGGCTCGTTGAGGTTGCGGTAGGGCACCGGCCAGACCCGCCCTTCGGAGCTGGTGGGAATCAGGAAGCTGCTCGCGCCCAGCGCCGTCACCGCCTCGCCGACCCGCGCCGGGCGCCAGTTCGGCAACGCGCCGCTGGCCTTGTGGCGGATGAACACCAGGTCGCAACGGGTGCTGCAGGAGTAGGCCAGGCTCGACAGGTAGGGCACGTGGGCGGCGGTCACCGCGTAGTCGGCGTTCCACTGGATCGCCGAGGCCACGACCAGCCCCGGCGCCGGCAGGCCGGAGGTCACCGTGAAGTAGCGCGAGGTCAGCGCGCCATCGGTTTCCGGCTTGACCCAGCCGTTGCAGCCGCTCAGCAAGACACTGCACAGCAGGCAGGCGAGTTTCCCTTTCATCGTGTTTTCCTCGGATTTTTTTGAGGAAAATCTAATTCCGATGGATGGAAAACTCTTATACAAAATCATCGAGCCGCTGCTGGCGCCAAGCGGCAATCCAAGCAGTTTTACTTATTGATTCTGAATGAATTTTCCTAAGATCTAAGGGAAATCAAATAAACCTTCGAATTATTTGATTTCCCTTAGCGCAGCCGGCCCCTGCGCCTCAGCCGAAGAACCAGTAGCACACCCCGATCGACGCCAGCACCCCGGCCAGGTCCGCCGCCAGGGCGCAACCCACGGCATGCCGGGCACGCTGGATGCCCACCGAGCCGAAGTACACCGCCAGCACGTAGAAGGTGGTTTCGGTGCTGCCCTGCACGGTGGCCGCCAGGCGTGCGGCGAAGCTGTCCACGCCCTGGCTCTGCATGGTTTCCAGCAGCATGGCGCGCGCCGCGCTGCCGGAGAACGGCTTGACCAGCGCGGTGGGCAGGGCGTCGACGAAGCGGGTGTCCCAGCCCAGCTGCAACACGCTCCAGCGGATGCCATCGAGCACCAGCTCCAGCGCCCCGGAAGCGCGCAGCACGCCCACCGCGCAGAGCATCGCCACCAGGTACGGCAGCAGGTTCTTCGCCACGTCGAAGCCTTCCTTCGCGCCCTCGACGAAGGTTTCGTAGACCGGCACCTTCTTCAGCCAGCCGAGCACCAGGAACAGCACGATGAGGCCGAACAGGGTCAGGTTGCCGAGCAGCGACGACAGCTGCGCCAGCGCCGTGGCCGAGAGCCCGGCGAGCAGCGCCATGAAGGCGCCCAGGCCGAGGGCGCCGGGAATCAGGTAGGCGAGCACCACCGGATCCCACAGGCGCAGGCGCTGCATCAGCGCCACCGAGAGCAGGCCGACCAGGGTCGAGGCGCTGGTGGCCAGGAGGATCGGCAGGAACACCAGGGTCGGGTCGGCCGCGCCCTGCTGCGCGCGGTACATGAAGATGGTCACCGGCAACAGGGTCAGCGACGAGGCGTTGAGCACCAGGAAGAGGATCTGCGCGTTGCTCGCCGTGGTGCTGCTGGGGTTGAGTTCCTGCAGCGCCTTCATCGCCTTGAGGCCGATGGGCGTGGCGGCGTTGTCCAGGCCCAGGCCGTTGGCGGCGAAGTTCAGGGTGATCAGGCCGATCGCCGGGTGCCCGGCCGGCACTTCCGGCATCAGCCGGCGGAACAGCGGGCCCAGCAGACGCGCCAGGCGTTCCACCAGGCCGGCCTGCTCGGCGATGCGCAGGAAGCCGAGCCAGAGGGTCAGGGTGCCGAACAGCAGGACCATGACCTCCACCGACAGCTTGGCCATGGCGAACAGGCTCTCGACCATCGCGGCGAACACGTCGGCCTGGCCGCCGAGCAGCCAGCGCGACAGCGCGGTGACCGCCGCGACCAGGAAAAAACCGAGCCAGAGGCCGTTGAGCATGGGTATCCCCCCAAGGACATTGGCCGCGATGATAACGGCGCGCGTCCGCCGCGGCCAGAAACGCCAAGGCCCCGGAACCGGGCATGTGCCCGGCGTCGCGGCGGATAACCGCGAACGGCTATTCGCCCTACATCAATGGTGGGGCCGGCGTAGGGCGAATAACGCGAAGCGTTATCCGCCGCTTGCCCTTGCTCAGTGAGCGGCGCCTTGACGGGCGTCGTTGAGCAATTCCTCGCCACGCCCCTGCTCCACCGCCGCCCAGTAGCGCGCGCCCTTGGCGGCGTCGTAGATGCCTTCCCACCTGGAGATGACCAGCACCGCCAGGGCGTTGCCGATGACGTTCAGCGCGGTGCGCGCCATGTCCATGATGCGGTCGACACCGGCGATGAAGGCCAGGCCTTCCAGGGGAATCCCGGCGCTGCCGAGGGTCGCCAGCAGCACCACGAAGGACACGCCCGGCACGCCGGCGATGCCCTTGGAGGTGACCATCAGGGTCAGCACCAGCATGATCTCCTGGCCCAGCGACAGGTCGATGCCGTAGAGCTGGGCGATGAAGATCGCCGCGATGCTCTGGTACAGGGTCGAGCCGTCGAGGTTGAAGGAGTAGCCGGTGGGCACCACGAAGCTGCTCACCGCCTTGGGCGCGCCATAGGCTTCCATCTTCTCGATGATGCGCGGCAGCACGGTCTCGGAGCTGGCGGTGGAATACGCCAGGACCAGTTCGTCCTTGAAGATGCGCATCAGCTTGACGATCGAGAAGCCGAACAGCCGCGCCACCAGGCCGAGCACGGCGAAGGCGAAGAAGGCGATGGCGACGTACACCAGGATCACCAGCTTGGCCAAGGGCAACAGCGAGGCGAAGCCGAAGCTGGCGACGGTCACCGCGATCAGCGCGAACACGCCGATCGGGGCGTAGCGCATGATCATGTGGGTGACCCGGAACATGGCCTCGGCCACGCCCTGGAACATCTTCACCAGCGGCTCGCGGGTCGGCGCCGGCAGCGACGACAGGCCCAGGCCGAACATCACCGAGAAGAAGATGATCGGCAGCATCTCGCCACGCGCCATGGCGGCGAAGATGTTCGACGGGATCAGGTTGAGGATGGTTTCGATGAACGCGTGGTGGTGCTCCACTTCCTTGGCGGTCTGCGCGTACTTGGAGATATCCACCGTACCCAGGGTGCTCATGTCGATGCCGGCGCCGGGCTGGAACACATTGGCCAGGACCAGGCCGACGACGATCGCCACCGTGGTGATGATCTCGAAGTAGAGGATGGTCTTCAGGCCGATGCGCCCGAGTTTCTTCGCGTCGCCCATGCCGGCGATGCCGACGATCAGCGAGGAAATGACGATCGGCACCACGATCATCTTGATCAGGCGGATGAAGATGTCGCCCGCCGGCTGCAGGATATTGCCGATCCACCAGGCCTTGTCGGCGCTGAAGTGGTTCAGCGCGGCGCCCATGGCGATACCCAGAACCAGACCGATGACGATCTGCCAGGCGAGGCTGAGCTTGGCTTTGCCCATAGTGTGTTCACCCTTGTTTCTTGTGGAAGTCGGGGGTTTCGCCCGCGCCGGGTTGGCCGGGTGGCGAAAAAAGGGGCGCATGATTCCCAGCCCCTCCCATCACGTCTAATGCCGGAAGCGACTACCCCATGCGCAATCGGCATGGGAAAAGGCAAATGGAACCCGGGTTCCAGGCCCGCCAACCCTTGCTTTTTCGCCAGGCTTGAAGATTGCAGGCGCCGCCATGGCGGCTTTTTGCCGGGTCGTCCAGGCACACGGCACAGCGCCCCAGGTGCGCTGCCATGCCGCAGGCGCGACGGCCTGCGTTTGACGATGGATGGTCGCCTCGGCGGGACATGGCGCCCTCGCCGACACGACCCAGCCATTGTCGGCGAGCCCGTGGCCGGCCGGGATTGACCCGAATCAGACAAGTTCGAGGAAAGCTGCCGCTACCATCGCCGCCCGACCGATGGCCGCCCCGGCCGCCGCGCATCCCCGCACAAGGACGCCGCATGCCCCTCAAGCAGACCCTCTCCGCGCTGTGCCTGGCCGCCGCCTTGGCCGGCTGCGCCAGCAAGGTGCCGGAGCCTTCGCAGTATTCCGGCTTCCTCGGCGACTATTCGCAACTGCAACCCGCCAGCTCCCCCAGTGGAGCCCCGGTGCTGCGCTGGGCCGCTCCCGGCTTCGACGCCAGCCATTACAGCTCGGTGCTGGTCGAGCGCCCGGCGCTGACGCCGCGCCCCACCGCCACCGAACGAGTCGACCAGGCGACCCTGGACGCCCTCCCCGGCTATCTCCAGCAGGCCATCGCCAAGCGCCTGGGCGCACGCTACCGGCTGGTCGGCCGCGCCGAACCCGGCACCCTGATCCTGCGCAGCGCCATCACCGGCGTGGACGTGTCCAACGAGGGCCTGCACGCCTACGAGGTGATTCCCATCGCCCTGGTGGTGGCCGCCACCAGCAGCGCCATCGGCACGCGCGACCAGGCCACCGCCGTATTCATCGAAGCCGAGGCGATCGATGCCGACAGCGGTCAGGCGGTATTCAAGGTGGTGCGCAAGGGCGCGGGGAAATCGCTGGAGAACGCCAGCGCCAAGCCAACCCTGGGCGACCTCGAGCCGGCCCTGGACGCCTGGGCCGAGGACGCCGCCAGCTGGCGCCAGCGCTGAATCCGGCCCTTCGGGGCGACGCGGCCTCGTGAGCCGCGGCCGCCCCGTCGCAGCCTTCACCTGACCCGGCCCTTGGCGAAGGCACTCCCTGTGCCCCTGGGTCGCCGGGGCTCCACTGCTCCCCCCGGCATCCCGGCCCCCTGGTCAAGCCCCACCCGGCCTCGGGTGGCGCGGATTCAGTACCAGTTCGGATCGGCCTTGAGCTGCTCGTCGAGCAACTGCTGCATGCCCTTGTCCGGCTTGCCCAGCCAGCGGAAGCTCGCATGGCGACTGGGCGACTTGTCCGCCGGCAGGTTCTCCGGCACCTGCACGTAGAGCGCGTAGGCGTCCTTCTTGTCCCAGCTGAAGGCCACGTAGAGACGATTGGCGGCGCAGTCGTGGGCCTTGCACAGCTCGCCCACCAGGTACTTGTCGCCGTCCTCCTCCTGGCCCTGCATGGGAGTGGCGGTGCCGTCCAGGTTCATCACCCAGTCAGGCAGGCGTTCTTCCTTCTTCACCAGGTCCTGCCAGGTTTCGCGGTACTGCGGGTCGGAATCCAGCAGTTCGTTGAGGCGGTAGATGGCGTCGTTGTCGGCCGCCCAGGCCTGCCCGGCCGCCAGTAACGGCAGCGCGAGCAGGAACCGACGCAGGGGGCGCGCCTCAACCACGACGGCGACCGAAGATGAAGGACAGCACGAAGAGCACCAGGAACAGCACGAAGAGGATCTTCGCGATGCTGGTCGCGGCGCCGGCGATGCCACCGAAGCCGAGGACCCCGGCGATGATGGCGATGATCAGGAAAGTGAGAGCCCAGCTCAGCATGGAATGTCTCCTCTGTAGTGACGGAAGGCCCGCGCCCCTCAGAACACCCAACTGCCGCGCGACGCCTGGAGCGTCACCGGGACATTCGCGACGTCCTCGGTGAAGCCCGGCGGCAGGCCGCGCGACAACGGCTGGCTCTTCGGCATGAGGCTGGACGTGGCGTCCGGCATCGGCGTGGCGGAACGCTGCAGGTCCACGGGGTACCAGCGATCCAGCAGGACGATCAGAACGACGGCCAGCAACAGCAGACGTCCCAGCGAATCCCCTTTGGTGCCATCAGCGTTCATGGGTGTGCTCCTCCCGAAGGACTGGCGGTCGGTCGGCAGAAAGCTGCCGGGCCGCCCAGGCTCTCCGTCGCACGTCCCATGCCAGTTTCTGCTGATTGGAAAATCCCTTTAGGAACAAATGGTTGTGGATAACCGTCGGTGGCTTGGGGCGCGCATCCTGCACGATCGCCCATGACGCGCCGTGCGAATTGCACGACGGCTCGGCTGGCCAGGTGCGCAGGTTCCCGCCAGCCCCCCGTCAAATCGACCTCTCGGGATAGGTTTCCTACAAAAAATGCCCAACGCATCTACGTTTCATTGCAACTTGCAAGAAATTTCCTGGACTAAAACACGCAGACCCTTAAACGGACTTCCCCTTACCGCGAGGACCCTCCCGCATGGACCCGACACCGGAGACGCTTGGCCGCATCCTGCTGGTCGACGACGAACCCGCGATCCTGCGTACCTTCCGCTATTGCCTGGAGGATCAGGGCTACGACGTCGCCACCGCTTCCAGCACGGCCCAGGCCGAGGCCCTGCTGCAGCGCCAGGTGTTCGACCTGTGCTTCCTCGACCTGCGCCTGGGCGAGGACAACGGCCTCGACCTGCTCGCCCAGATGCGCCTGCAGGCGCCGTGGATGCGCGTGGTGATAGTCACCGCGCACTCCGCCGTGGACACCGCGGTGGACGCCATGCAGGCCGGCGCCGCCGACTACCTGGTCAAGCCATGCAGCCCCGAGCAGCTGCGCATGGCCGCCGCCAAGCAGCTGGAGGTGCGCCAGCTCACCGCGCGCCTGGAGGCCCTCGAAGGCGCCCAGCCGAGCACCGGCGAACAGCTGGAATCCCACAGCCCGGCGATGACCGCTGTGCTGGAGACCGCGCGGCAGGTGGCCGGCACCGACGCCAACATCCTCATCCTGGGTGAATCCGGCTCCGGCAAGGGCGAACTGGCCCGCGCCATCCACGCCTGGAGCAAGCGCGCGAAGAAATCCTGCGTGACCATCAACTGCCCGTCGCTCAACGCCGAGCTGATGGAGAGCGAGCTGTTCGGCCACAACCGCGGCGCCTTCACCGGCGCCAGCGAAAGCACCCAGGGGCGGATCAGCCAGGCCGACGGCGGCACCCTGTTCCTCGACGAGATCGGCGACTTCCCGCTGCCGTTGCAGGCCAAGCTGCTGCGTTTCATCCAGGACAAGGAATACGAGCGGGTCGGCGACCCGGTGACGCGCCGCGCCGACGTGCGCATCCTCGCCGCGACCAACCGCGACCTGGCCGGCATGGTCGCCCAGGGGCTGTTCCGCGAGGACCTGCTCTACCGCCTCAACGTCATCGTGCTCAACCTGCCGCCGCTGCGCGAGCGCGCCGAGGACATCCAGGACCTCGCCGAGCGCTTCCTCGCCCGCTTCGTCAAGGACTACGGGCGCCCGGCGCGCGGCTTCGCCCCGGCAGCCGCCGAGCTGCTGCGCCAGTACCCCTGGCCGGGCAACGTGCGCGAGCTGCGCAACGTCATCGAGCGCGTCAGCATCATCTGCAACCAGGAACTGGTGGAGCCCGAGCACCTGGGCCTGGGCGAACAGGCCGGCAACGCCCTGCCCAGGGTCGGCGAGGCGTTGAGCCTGGAAGAGCTGGAAAAGGCCCACATCGCCTCGGTGATGGCCAGCGCCACGACCCTCGACCAGGCGGCGAAGATCCTCGGCATCGACGCCTCCACCCTGTACCGCAAGCGCAAGCAGTACAACCTGTGAAACGCGCGCTGACCCTGCGCTCGCGGATGTTCCTGAGCATCTCGGCGCTGATCACCCTGGCCCTGATCGGCCTGCTCCTGGGGGTGTTCAGCGTGATGCTCATGGGGCGCGAGCAGGAACGGCTGATCTCGCACAACTTCGCCACCATCGCCAGCAGCCAGCAACTGCGCCAGGCGCTGGACGAGCAGTTGGCCCAGTTGCTCAGCGACAGCCCCGACCAGCAGCGCCTGGCCAACCTGCGCGCGCGCTTCGACCAGGACCTCAAGGATGGCCGCGCGCGCGCCGGCAACGAGATCGAGCGCACGCTGTACGAACGCATCGACCTGGCCAACCAGCAGTTCCAGGGCCAGGTCAGCTCCTCCGGCGACAACCGCTGGAGCCTGGTGGTGGACAGCGACTTCAGCCGCAGTTTCAACGCCCTGCACCAGTACCTGCTGGGCCTGCACGGCCACGCCATCCAGACCATCACCGACGCCGAGCGCCGCTCGCGCCAGCACGCCTGGTTGATCGCCAGCCTGCTCGGGCTGGTAGGACTGGCCATCCTGGTCATCGGTTTCGTCACCGCGCATGGCGTCGCGCGCCGCTTCGGCGCGCCGATCGAGGCCCTGGCGCGGGCCGCCGACCAGATCGGCAAGGGCGATTTCGACGTCAACCTGCCGGTGTCGCGGGAAGCCGAGATGGCCTCGCTGAGCCGGCGCTTCGGGCTCATGGCCCAGGCCCTGGCCGACTACAAGGCGAGCAACTTCGAAGCGGTGCTGGCCGGGCAGAAGCGCCTGCAGGCGGTGCTCGACAGCATCGACGACGGCCTGGTGATCCTCGACCGGCGCAGCCGCATCGAGCACGCCAACCCGGTCGCCAGCCGCCAGCTGTTCTCGCAGAGCGATCCTCACGGCCAGCTGCTTGGCGAACTGATCGACAACCAGGAGCTGCTGCAGGCCACCGGCCTGGTGCTGCGCGGCGAGTCGATGAGCGACACCCCGCAGGACCTGCAGGTGCAGATCGGCGGGGATAGCCGCTTGCTGGCCTGGACCCTGGCCCCGGTCACCCACGACGACGGGCGCAGCATGGGTGCGGTGCTGGTGCTGCGCGATGTCACCGAGCTGCGCGCCTTCGAACGGGTGCGCAGCGAGTTCGTCCTGCGCGCCTCCCACGAGCTGCGCACCCCGGTCACCGGCCTGCACATGGCCTTCGCCCTGCTGCGCGAACGCATGGTCCTGCCCGACGGCGCCCGCGAGCGCGAACTGGCCGACACCGTCGACGAGGAAATGCAGCGTCTGGTGCGGCTGATCGACGACCTGCTGAACTTCTCGCGCTACCAGGACGGCCAGCAGAAGCTCGACCGCCAGCCCTGCGCGGTCGGCGAGCTGCTCGAACAGGCGCGGCAGCGCTTCCTGGCCCGCGCCCAGGCGCACGCCATCAGCCTGGGCGTGGTGATGGAAGACGACCTGCCGGTGCTGAACGTCGATCGCCTGCGCCTGGAGCGGGTACTCGACAACCTGGTGGGCAACGCCCTGCGCCACACCCCCGACGGCGGCAGCGTGCGCCTGCTCGCGCAGCGCCAGGGCGAACGCCTGCTGCTGGCGGTGGAGGACTCCGGCGAAGGCATCGCCTACAGCCAGCAGGCGCGCATCTTCGAACCCTTCGTGCAGGTCGGCCGGCGCAGCGGTGGCGCCGGCCTGGGGCTGGCGCTGTGCAAGGAGATCGTACAGTTGCACGGCGGGCGCATCGGCGTGCGCTCGCAGCCCGGCCAGGGCACGCGGATCTACATGCTGCTGCCGCTTTGAGCGGTCGCGGTGGCCATCGACGTGGGCACCGCCAGCAGCAGCGCGGCGGTTTCCAGGTCCGGCTCGCCATCGAAGCGTTCGGGCCGGTAGCGCATCTGGAAGGCGGCGATGACGTTGCGCGTGGCCTGGTCCAGCTGGCCGTTCAGCGGCACCCCGTAGCCATGCCGCGCCAGCTGCTGCTGGAACCAGCCCGGCGCCGGTAGCTGGCCGTTCAGCTCGCCCAGGTGGCGGGCCAGCTCGCCCGGCTGCGGCCAGGGGATCAGGCCGGCGTCGGCCAGGCGCTTCCAGGGGAACATCGGGCCCGGGTCGACCTTGCGCTGTGGGGCAATGTCGCTGTGCCCGAGGATATGTTCGGGGGCGATGCCCTGGCGTTTGACGATGTCCTTGAGGAGCAGGATCAAGGCGTCGATCTGCGCCTGTGGATAAGTCGCCCAGACCTTGCCGTTGGCCGTCTCGATGTACCCCGGGTTGACCAGCTCGATGCCGATCGAAGTGGAGTTCAGCCAGGTGCGCCCCTGCCACTCGCTCTGCCCGGCGTGCCAGGCGCGGCGGTTCTCGTCGACCAGCTGGTAGATGGTCGGCGGGTTGGCGCCGATCAGGTAGTGCGCGCTGACCTCGCCACGGGTGAGCAGCTGCAGCGAGCGCGGCAGGTCGGCCGAGGTGTAGTGGATGATCACGTACTGGACGCGGCTGTCCTGGTTGCGCGAAGGATGCTCGTGGTCGATCTGCAGGCCGCCCTGGCCGGCGCAGGCGGCGAGCAACAGGGCGGTGAGGATCAGGCACAGCTGGCGCATGGTCGCTCCGGGCTATCCGACGATGTGCAGCACGCTACGCAGGTTCTGCAGCAGCATGTTGACGCTCAGCATGATCAGCAGCATGCCGGCCAGGCGCTCCACCGCGGTCAGCCCGCGCGGGCCGAGGAAACGTTGCAGGAAGGAGGCCTGCAGGAGGATCAGCGCGGTCGCGGCCCAGGCCAGCACCACCGCCACGTAGAGCTCCCATAACGGACCAGTGTAGGTGGTGCGCAAGGTGATCAGCATCGCCAGCGCCGAGGGCCCGGCCACCGCCGGGGTGGCCAGCGGCACCAGCAGCGGCTCGCTGTCCGGCATGTCGCCGAGCACGCCCTGGGGCGTGGGGAAGATCAGGCGCATGGCGACCACGAAGAGGATGATGCCACCGGCGATCCCGGTGGCCTCCTTGGTCAGCCCGAGGCCGGTGAGGATGTGTTCGCCCAGGGTGAGGAACAGCAGCAGCAGGCCGAGGGCGAACAGCAGCTCGCGCAGCGCCACCTTGAGCCGGCGTTCGGCCGGCACCGACTTGAGGGCGGCGAGGAACACCGCGATGTTGCCGAAGGGGTCGGTGATCAGGAAGATCAGGATGGCGACGCCAAGCATGTGGATAACTCCAGGAGAAAGCGGCAGGCGCCTGGGCGCCGGGCGGAAGGCCGATCCTGTGGATGAATCGGCCGGGGACGGAACGGCACCGAGCGCCTGTGCATAACTTCGCGGCAGACGCCCAGGCACTCGATTATCCACAGAGCATCAGGATTTCTTGATCTTCTCCGGGCGCTTCCAGCCCTCGATCACCCGCTGCTTGGCGCGGCCGACCGCCAGGGTCTGCGGCGGCACGCTGGCGGTGATGGTGGAACCCGCGCCGGTAGTAGCCCCGGCACCGATATCCACAGGCGCCACCAGGGCGTTGTTGGAACCGATGAAGACGTCTTCGCCGATCACCGTGCGCCACTTGTTGGCACCGTCGTAGTTGCAGGTGATGGTACCGGCGCCGATGTTGCTGCGCGCACCCACTTCGCTGTCGCCGAGGTAGGTCAGGTGACCGACCTTCACGCCTTCGTGCAGGTGAGCGTTCTTCAGCTCGACGAAGTTACCCACATGCACCTGGGCTTCCAGCACGCTGCCCGGGCGCAGGCGGGCGAACGGGCCGACATCGCTGTCGGGGCCGACGTCGGCGCCGTCCAGGTGGCTGTTCGCCTTGATGATCGCGCCGCGGCGCAGCACGCTGTTGCGGATGCTGCAGTTCGGCCCGATCTGTACGTCGTCCTCGATGTCGACGCGGCCTTCGAGGACCACGTTGACGTCGATCTGCACGTCGCGGCCGACGTTCACTTCACCGCGCACGTCGAAGCGCGCCGGGTCCAGCAGGCTCACGCCCTGGGCCATCAGGCGGCGGGCGACGCGCAGCTGGTAGTAGCGCTCCAGCTCGGCCAATTGCTGGCGGTCGTTGGCGCCCTGCACTTCCATGGCCGCCTGCGGTTGCGCGGTGGCCACGCGCAGGCCATCGGCCACGGCCATGGCGATGACGTCGGTGAGGTAGTACTCGCCCTGGGCGTTGGTGTTGGACAGCCGGCCCAGCCAGCCTTCCAGGCGCTGGCGCGGCACGCAGAGGATGCCCGTGTTGCCTTCGCGGATGGCACGCTGCTCGGGGCTGGCGTCCTTCTGCTCGACGATCGCCTTCACCTCGCCGTCTGCGCCACGGATGATCCGCCCGTAGCCGGTGGGGTCGTCCAGTTGCACGGTGAGCAGCGCCAGCTGCTCGGCGCTGGCCTGTTGCAGCAGGCGCTCGAGGGTCGGTTGCTCGATCAGCGGCACGTCGCCGTAGAGGATCAGCACCTGGTCGGCGCTGAGGAAAGGCGCGGCCTGGGCCACGGCGTGGCCGGTACCCAGTTGCTGCTCCTGGACCACGAAATTCAGGTCATCGGCCTGCAGGCGCTCGCGCACCAGGTCGGCGCCATGCCCGATCACCACATGGATGCGTTGCGGCGCGAGGCCGCGCGCGGTGTCGATCACGTGCGCCAGCATGGGCTTGCCGGCGACCGGGTGGAGGACTTTCGGCAGGGCCGAGCGCATGCGCGTGCCCTGGCCAGCGGCGAGGATGACGATTTCGAGGGACATGGGAGAGGGACCGTCCTGGAAAACCATGGAGTGGAAAAAGAAAAAGGGTAGCCAAGGCTACCCTTTTCCCCTAGGTCGCTAAAGCCTCGGGCCCGGATTCGTCGCCGAATCGGAAGCCCCTGGCCGTCGCGAGCCGGCTTAGCCGCCGAACTTCTTGCGAACCTGCTGGACCGTGCGCAGTTGCGCTGCGGCTTCGGCCAGGCGGGCTGCGGCGGAGCTGTAGTCGAACTCGGCACCTTTGGCGTGCAGAGCCTTCTCAGCTTCCTTCAGCGCGGTCTGAGCGGCCGCCTCGTCGAGGTCGCCGGCGCGGATCACGGTGTCGGCCAGGACCTTCACCATGTTCGGCTGGACTTCGAGGAAGCCACCGGAGATGTAGTACACCTCCTGCTCGCCACCCTGCTTGACCACGCGGATCGGACCCGGCTTGAGCTCGGTGATCAGCGGCGCGTGGCCCGGAGCGATACCCAGATCGCCCAGGGAGCCGTGCGCTACGACCAGCTCGACCAGACCGGAGAAGATCTCCGCTTCGGCGCTGACGATGTCGCAGTGGACTGTAATAGCCATACCCTTGCCTCACGTAATTAGGCAGTCGATGAGCTACTGCGCTAGGCCAGACGGCGTTGGAATCGATCTCGGAATGCTCGTTTACCAACGTAAACTGCGCTTCCTCGATCGATTCCGCCTTGCCTGACCGTCGCTCGTGACGCTCCTCGACGGCCTGGGCGCCCGTTGCCGGGCGCACGGATTACAGCTTCTTCGCTTTCTCGATGGCTTCTTCGATGCCGCCGACCATGTAGAACGCCTGCTCGGGCAGGTGGTCGTAGTCGCCGTTGAGGATGCCTTTGAAGCCAGCGATGGTGTCCTTCAGGGAGACGTATTTGCCCGGCGAGCCGGTGAATACTTCAGCCACGAAGAACGGCTGGGACAGGAAGCGCTGGATCTTACGAGCACGGGCCACCAGCAGCTTGTCGGACTCGGACAGTTCGTCCATGCCGAGGATCGCGATGATGTCCTTCAGCTCCTTGTAGCGCTGCAGAACGTACTGCACGCCACGAGCGGTGTCGTAGTGATCCTGGCCGATGACCAGCGGATCCAGCTGACGGGAGGTCGAGTCCAGCGGGTCGACCGCGGGGTAGATACCCAGCGAGGCGATGTCACGGGACAGTACGACGGTGGCGTCGAGGTGGGCGAAGGTGGTCGCCGGGCTCGGGTCGGTCAGGTCGTCCGCGGGAACGTAGACGGCCTGGATCGAGGTGATCGAGCCTTTCTTGGTGGAGGTGATGCGCTCTTGCAGAACGCCCATCTCTTCGGCCAGGGTCGGCTGGTAGCCTACTGCGGAAGGCATACGGCCCAGCAGTGCGGATACTTCGGTACCGGCGAGGGTGTAACGGTAGATGTTGTCGATGAACAGCAGTACGTCACGGCCTTCGTCACGGAACTTCTCGGCCATGGTCAGGCCGGTCAGGGCGACGCGCAGACGGTTGCCCGGCGGCTCGTTCATCTGACCGTAGACCAGGGCTACCTTGTCCAGTACGCCCGAATCCTTCATCTCGTGGTAGAAGTCGTTGCCCTCACGGGTACGCTCGCCCACACCAGCGAACACGGAGTAACCGCTGTGTTCCATGGCGATGTTGCGGATCAGTTCCATCATGTTGACGGTCTTGCCCACGCCGGCGCCGCCGAACAGGCCTACCTTGCCGCCCTTGGCGAACGGGCAGACCAGGTCGATGACCTTGATGCCGGTTTCCAGCAGGTCGTTGCCGCCTGCCTGGTCAGCGTAGGACGGAGCGTCGCGGTGGATGCCCCAGCGCTCTTCTTCGCCGATGGGACCGGCTTCGTCGATCGGGTTGCCCAGGACGTCCATGATGCGGCCCAGGGTCTTGGTGCCGACCGGTACGGAGATGGCTGCGCCAGTGCTGTCCACGGAAAGGCCACGCTTGAGGCCTTCGGTGGAACCCATGGCGATGGAACGGACCACGCCGTCGCCCAGCTGCTGCTGAACTTCGAGGGTGGTTTCGACGCCCTGAACCTTCAGGGCCTCGTAGATGCTCGGCACGGCATCGCGCGGGAATTCCACGTCGATCACGGCGCCGATGATTTGAACGATACGTCCGCTACTCATGTCTGGTTCCTCTGAATTTTGAACCTGTTCTTACACCGCGGCAGCGCCGCCGACGATTTCCGAGATTTCCTGGGTGATCGCCGCCTGACGCGCCTTGTTGTAGATCAGCTGCAGTCCGCTGATCAGATCGCCGGCGTTGTCGGTAGCGTTCTTCATTGCAATCATCCGGGCCGCCTGCTCACAGGCGTTGTTCTCAACCACCGCCTGATACACCTGGGATTCCACGTAGCGCACCAGCAGGCCGTCGAGCAGCGCCTTGGCGTCGGGTTCGTAGAGGTAGTCCCAGTGGTGTTTCAGGTCTGCGTTGTCCTCGGCCACCAGCGGAACCAGCTGTTCCACGGTCGGCTTCTGGGTCATGGTGTTGACGAACTTGTTGGAAACCACGTACAGGCGATCGATACGCCCTTCCAGGTAGGCATCCAGCATGACCTTGACGCTGCCGATCAGATCATTGATCGACGGCTCTTCGCCCAGGTGACTGATGGCCGCAACCACGTTGCCGCCAAAGTTCTTGAAGAAGGATGCGCCCTTGGCACCGATCACGCACAGGTCGATCTCCGCACCACGCTCACGCTGGGCGGACATGTCCTTGACGAGCGCCTTGAACAGGTTGATGTTCAGGCCGCCGGCCAGGCCACGGTCCGAGCTCACGACGATATAGCCGACGCGCTTGACTTCACGCTCGACCATGAACGGGTGACGGTACTCCGGGTTGGCGTTGGCCAGATGGCCGATCACCTGGCGAATGCGCTCCGCGTAGGGACGGCCGGCCGCCATGCGCATTTGTGCCTTGCGCATCTTGCTCACCGCCACCTTTTCCATGGCATTGGTGATTTTTTGCGTGCTTTTGATGCTCGCAATCTTGCTGCGAATCTCTTTTGCGCCTGCCATTTGACACCT
>NZ_JARJLT010000051.1 GCF_029335315.1 Pseudomonas citronellolis | reverse complement strand
CTGCGCTGATCGGCGTACGCGGATGTTTCGCCGCTCTCCGTACCCGCGATCGCGCGTCCTGCCCCGCTACAACCGCTCGCGGTACTCGCCCGGCGTCACCCCGAACCAGCGGCGGAAGGCGCGGAAGAAGTTGCTCGGTTCGGAGAAGCCCAGCAGGTAGGCGATCTCCAGCAGCGTCATGTGCGGTGTCGCCAGGTATTGCTGGGCCAGCTCACGGCGGGTGTCGTCGAGCAGTTGCTGGTAGCTGCCGCCCTCTTCCTGCAGGCGCCGCTGCAGGGTGCGCTCGGACAGGTGGAGGATTTCCGCCACCACCTCGCGCCGAGGTTCGCCCTGGGGCAGCAGGCGGCACAGCACCTGGCGGGTCTGGTGGCTGAAGCGGCTGCTTTCGAAGCGCGCCAGGTACTCGCCGGCGAAGCGGTCGTGCAGGCGCGCCAGCTCGGCGTTGGCGGTCGGCAACGGGGCGGTCATGTCGGCGTGGGAGAACAGCAGCGCGCACTGCCCATGGCCATAGCTCAGCGGCGCCTCGAACAGCGCCTGGTAGGGCGTCGGGTCCTGCGGCGGCTCGCCGGCCAGGCGCACGTCCAGCGGGCGGATGTGCCGGCCGGTGATCCAGCGCACCAGGCCGATCATGCCGGCCAGCGAGCTTTCCGCGCTCTGCCGCGGAGGCAGCAGGCGGTCGCCGTGGACCTGCACGCTGAACAGGCAGCCTTCGGGCTGGCGGCGGAAGCTGACGTCGGCGCCCTCGGCGATGATCCGCTGGTAGCGCTCCAGGCGCTCGAACCCCTCGGCGAGGTTGCGGCTGGACATCAGCGCATAGCCCAGCACCGGGAACGCCGGGGTGTGCACGCGGGCCATGTTGAGGGCGATGGCCGGGTTGCCGCTGAGTTCCACGGCGCGTTGCCACAGGCGGCTCATGTCGTCCTGCGGGATTCGCGCGTCGGGGTCGTCCAGCACGCCGTGGTCCAGGCCCAGTTCGGCGAACAGGGCGCGACCGTCCAGGCCTTCCTGCTCGATGGCGAGGAGGATTCCACGCACCCAGCTGGACAGTGTCGTACGCTCAGGCATCTCGATTCTTCTTATGGTCCGTCAGCCGCCAGCCAAGGGCGGGGGAAGGATACTACCCCATGTTCCGACGGATCGAGCGCCCGGTGAAAACGAAAAACCCCGCGCAAGGCGGGGTTCTGCGGCGAACGACGCGATCAGATGAAGGTGCGCTTGGGTGGCGCCTTCTTGTCGTCGTCGCTGTTCGACCAGCCGCCGCCGACGCCGAAGTCGATTTCCTGGCTCTTCAGGTTGAAGCCGACGTCGGCGCCGCCGAAGTAGCCCTGGCCCTGGTAGGCCGCGCCGATGTTCGGGCGGAAGGCGCCGGAGGTGATCACATAGTCCAGGCCGACGGAACCGACGGTCTCGTTGTCCTCATCGTTGGAGAACGCCTTCACGCCGACGGTGAAACCGCCCTGGCTGCCGAACACGTAGCTCACGCCGACACCGACGCCGATGTCGTCGGCCAGGGCCACGGAAGGAGCGGAAACGGCGGCAAGCAGCACAGCAGATACGAGACCAAAGCAGCTTTTGTTCATGGCGGGGCGCAATCCAGAGGACAACGGAGAATGGGGCGCGAAAAGTACGCGCAGCGCCCTTGCGCCGTCCAGAGCGCAGGCTCGGAAAACGTCGACATTCCGACAGGTGGCACATTGATATCAAACCCTGCCGCGCCGCGCAGTGCCCGCCGGGACACTAAACTGGCTGCAGGAGTCATCCGCGAGTGATCGCGCCCGTCATTACACTGGGCCATCACAACAACAGGAGGTGCACCATGGCCACCCATAGCGCCGAGCGTTTCCAGAGTTTCGCCGAGTTCTACCCCTTCTACCTGCAGGAGCACAGCAACGCCACCTGCCGCCGCCTGCACTACGTCGGCAGCCTGCTGGTGCTGAGCATCCTCGCCTACGCGGTGATCGGCGGCCACTGGGCCTGGCTGATCGCCCTGCCCTTCGCCGGCTACGGCTTCGCCTGGGTCGGCCACTTCGTTTTCGAGAAGAACCGCCCGGCCACCTTCCAGTACCCACTGTGGTCGTTCATGGGCGACTGGGTGATGCTCAAGGACGCCTTCACTGGGCGGATTCGTTTCTGACGGCGGATTCGCTGGGTATCGCTGCGCTCCACCCACTCTACGAAAGCCCACCGCTCCTCCGCAGGATGGGTGGAGCTTGTGATACCCATCAAGGCCCCAGTCGCTAGCGGCGGATCAATAGCTGCCGCGCCTCGGCCGTTTCCTCGGCCGAGAGCTCGCTCCAGAGCAGCGGCTTGCCGGCGACCAGCGCGCCCAGGGCGGCGCCGTCGCGGTAGAGCACGCGGTTGCCGGCCAGCGCCGGGACTTTCTGCCCCGGCAGCAGGGTGCCGGCCAGGTTCAGCGGGTCCACCGCCGAGAGCACCAGCCATTCGCCGTCCTTCTCGCGCTTGCGCACCTCGCGCAGCAGCGCCACCGCCTCGGGCAGGGCGAACTGCTCGCCGGTGAGCCCGGCGACGAAGCGCCCGCCACGGATTTCCCCGCGCGCCTCCAGGCGATGGTAGACCCGCAGCAGGTCGCGCCACGGCGGCAGCCAGTCGGCCTCGCGCTCCAGCACCCGCCAGCAGACCACCCCGTAGCGGCGCAGCAGGGTCATGGCCACGTGTTCCAGCACCTCCGCCTGCAGGCGTGGCGGCTGGCCGTCGATCAATTCGTTAGGTGGCCGCCGCAGCAGCGCCCAGCGCCCGGCGTCGGCCATGCCGAACAGCGGCGTGCGCGCCCGGCGTTCCTGGCGGCTGCGCTTGGCCGCCGGCAGCAACAGGGCGCGCAGGCCGGCGAAGCTGTCGGCGTTCACCCGCCCCACCGCCACCAGTTCGCCGAGCGCCATCTCCAGCTCACTGCGCAGCAGGTGCGCCTCGCCGGTCAGCTCGTCGAAGAACAACGCGCCTTGCTCCTGCAGGGCCTGCAGCACCTTCTGCGCCTTGGACGACAGCTCCGCCTCCGGGGCGTCGGCGCACAGCGCGCCCCACAGCGGCAACTGCCGGCGCGGCAGCAGCACGATGGGCGTGCTGCGCAACGGCCCGCCGCCGCTGCGCCCGCGCGCCGTGGCGCGGCTCGGCAGGCGCGCCCAGACCAGGCGCCCGGCGCGGCACAGGTCGTCCAGCCAGTTGATCCCGTAGTCGGCCACCCGTGCCGGCAGCAAATCGCTTTCCCAGGCCCCGGCGGCGGCCTGGAAGCCTTCCAGCTGGCTGAGCACCCCGGCCAGCGCCTCGGCGCCGCGCACCCGCGTCGCCCTGGACACCCGCTGCCAGTCGAACAGGAAGCGCATGAAGTCGGCGCGCTCCACCGGCTCGATCTCGCGGCGCAGGCGGCGCACCGTGTAGCGGTGGATGCGCGCCAACAGGTGGCGCTCGCACCATTCGTCCTCGGCGGCGCCGGGGCTGAAGCGGCCGCGCAGCACGTAGCCCTCGCGCTCCAGGCCGGCCAGGGCGAAGGCGATGTCGGCCCCCGCCAGGTCGAGGTCGGCGGCCAGCTGCGCCTGGGTGCGCGGACCGAAGCCGGTCAGGCGCGCGCGCAACAGTTCCAGGCGCGCATCCTCGGCGGACCAGTCCTCGCGCAGGTTGCCCGGCAGCTCCAGCGGCGGCGTCTGCCGCGCCTGTGGATAGACCGCCAGCAACTGGTCGAGGCGCTCGGCGGCCACCCACAGGTCGGCGCCGCCGCTGCGCAGACGGGTCGCCCGGCCGGCCTTGGCCAGGCGCCCCAGCAGCAACTCCCAGCCAAGGTTGGCGCGGGCCTCCTCGGCGAGGATGCAGCCCAGGCCGCTCAGCGCTTCGTGCACCTCGTCCGGGTCGCGGGCTTCCGGCCAGGCCTCGGCGCGCACCGCGGCGATGGCGTCCGGGTCCAGCGCGCCGAGGTCGTCGGCGGACTCCGGGTCGCTCCAGCGCCGGTTCAGCACGGCCTGGGTGCGGCGCTCTTCCAGCGGCGCGTCGTCGAGGAAAGCGTAGGGGCTGGCGCTGAGCACCTCCGCCGCCAGCGGCGAGGGCGCCGGCAGGTCGCGCGCGTACAGGGCCACATCGCCGGCCTCCATGCGCCGCAACAGGGCCAGCCAGGCTTCGCAGTCCATGGCCTGGTGCAGGCAGTCGTCGAGGGTCTGGGCCACCAGCGGGTGGTCGGGAATCTCGCGCTCGCCGACGATGTTCTCCAGACACGCCACCTGGTCGGGGAACACCGCCGCCAGCAGGTCCTCGCTGCGCATGCGTTGCAGCTGCGGCGCCACCTTGCGCCCGCCCCGGTAACGCGGCAGGGCCAGCGAGGTGGTGGCGTTCCAGCGCCAGCGCACACCGAACAGCGGCGCGTCGAGCAGCGCCTGGACCAGCACGTGCTCGGCGTTCTTCGAACTCAGGTAGCGCCACACCTCGTCCAGCGGAAAGCTGTGGCTGGTGGACAGCGAGAGGATGATGGCGTCCTCGGTGGCTGCCGCCTGCAACTCGAAGTTGAAGGTGCGGCAGAAGCGTTTGCGCAGGGCCAGGCCCCAGGCGCGGTTGACCCGGCTGCCGTAGGGCGAGTGCAACACCAGCTGCATGCCGCCGGATTCGTCGAAGAAGCGCTCCAGCACCAGCGCCGACTGGCTCGGCAGCACGCCCAGGGCCTGGCGCGCGCGGGCCAGGTATTCCACCAGCTGGCGCGCCGCCGCTTCCCCCAGGCCCAGCGCTTCCTCCAGCCAACGCAGCGCCGGGGCCAGGGGTTCGGCGCTGCCCTGCCCTTCGCCGAGCAGCACGTCCAGGCGCTCGCGCAGGCGCGACACGCTGGCTGACAGTTCGTCGCTGCGCCCCGGTGCCTCGCCCAGCCAGAACGGGATGTTCGGCGGCAGGCCCTGGGCGTCCTCGACGCGCACCTTGCCCGGCTCCACGCGGAGGATGCGGTAGGACACGTTGCCCAGCTGGAACACGTCGCCGGCCAGGCTTTCCACGGCGAAGTCCTCGTTCACCGTGCCCACCGTCAGGCCCTGGGGCTCCAGCAGCACCTGGTAGTCGCCGGTATCGGGGATGGTGCCGCCGGAAGTCACCGCGGTCAGCCGCGCGCCGCGCCGGCCACGGAGCAGGCCGTGGACGCCGTCGCGGTGCAGGTAGGCGCCGCGCTGGCCGTTGCGGCTGGTGTAGCCCTCGGCGAGCATCCGCAGCACCGCGTCGAAGCGCTCGCGCGGCAGCCCGGCGTAGGGCTGGGCGCGGGTCAGCAGCTGGAACAGCTCGTCCTCGCCGCATTCGCGGCAGGCCACCTCCGCGACTATCTGCTGGGCCAGCACGTCCAGCGGCGCCGGCGGGATGACCAGGGCGTCCAGCTCGTCGCGGCGCACGCTGTCGAGCAGCGCCACGCATTCGATCAGTTCGTCGCGCGAGGTGGGGAACAGCCGCCCCTTGGGCGTGCCGCCGACACTGTGCCCGGAGCGCCCGACACGCTGCAGGAAAGAGGCGATGGAGCGCGGCGAGGCGACCTGGCAGACCAGCTCGACGTCACCGATGTCGATACCCAGCTCCAGCGACGCGGTGGCCACCAGCACCTTCAGGCGCCCGGCCTTGAGCCGCTGCTCGGCGCCCAGCCGCTGTTCCTTGGACAGGCTGCCGTGGTGCGCGGCGACCTTGTCGATGCCCAGGCGCTCGCCCAGGTGGCGGGTGATGCGCTCGGCCAGCCGCCGGGTGTTGACGAACACCAGGGTGGTGCGGTGCTCCCCGGCCAGTACGGCGAGGCGGTCGTAGACGCTGTCCCAGACCTCGTGGGACATCACCGCCTCCAGCGGCGCCGGCGGCACCTCGATGCCCAGGTCGCGGGCGCGGCTGTAGCCGATGTCGACGATGCGGCAATCGGCGGCGCCGCAGAGGAAGCGCGCCACCAGCTCGATGGGTTTCTGCGTGGCCGACAGGCCGATGCGCACCAGCGGCGCGGCGCACAGCGCCTGCAGGCGTTCCAGCGACAGCGCCAGGTGGCTGCCGCGCTTGCCGCCGGCCAGGGCGTGGATCTCGTCGACGATGACGCTGCGCGCGCCGGCCAGCATCTGCCGCCCGGAGTCGGAGCCGAGCAGCACGTAGAGCGATTCCGGGGTGGTCACCAGGATGTGCGGCGGGCGCCGGCGCATGGCCTCGCGCTCGCCCTGGCTGGTGTCGCCGGTGCGCACCGCGCTGCGGATATCCACCTCCGGCAGGCCGAGGCGCTGCAGCTCGGCGCGGATGCCGGCGAGCGGCTCCTCCAGGTTGATGCGGATGTCGTTGGACAGCGCCTTGAGCGGCGAGACGTAGACCACGCAGGTGCGGTCCGGCAGCTCGCCACCGTTGGCCAGCCCCTCGCGCACCAGCTGGTCGATGGCCGAAAGGAAGGCGGTGAGGGTCTTGCCCGAGCCGGTGGGCGCGGCCACCAGGGTCGAGCGCCCGGCGCGGATCGACGGCCAGGCCTGCACCTGGGCCGGCGTGGGCGCGGCGAAATGACGGGCGAACCAGGCCGCGACGGCGGGATGGAAACCCTGCAGGACGTCGGCGGGAACGCTGCTGACGAGTCGGTTCATGGCCTCGAATATGGTGGCGGTGCACAAAGCACTCAAGGGCCGACGATGACTGCTCGTCGGCGGCCACGCCAGGCGCTACCCTGCGCGGATTCCCCCGACGGACCGCACGACATGGCCGAGAAAGACCGCGACTGGTACTGGCAGAACCTGAAGAATCCCGGCCAGCCCGGCGAGCCGCCCCGGCGCAAACCACGCCAGTTGCGCCGCGCGCTCAGGCACCTGGCGGAACTGGCCCTGCTGGTGGCCCTGGCGCTTGGCGCCTGGGCGCTCTGGCAGAACCCGGCCAGCCACCAGTGGGGCGAAGCGCGCTGGCACGCCCTGCTCGGCCGCCTGGGCCTGGAACGCCCGGCCGACAACACCGCGGCCCAACCGACGAAATACGGCGACAGCCCGCGCAGCATGGCCGAGTGCATCAAGCCGGGGAACCTGATCGACGACGAGGTGCGGGCCTGCGTGAAGGGCTATCGGGTGAAGACCTGGTGATCCGCGGCCCGGGAGCGGGTTTCCCGATGTGCGGCGTCTTCCTGTAGGAGCGCGCCGCGCGCGCGAATCGCGGGCATGGCCCGCTCCTACGGGGTGTCGGTGCCCTGGCCCAGGCCATGCTGGCGCAGCTTGTTGGCGATGGTGGTGTGCGACACCCCCAGGCGCTTGCCCAGCAGGCGGCTGCTCGGGTGTTCGCGGTACAGGCGCTCCAGCACCGCGCGTTCGAAGCGGCCGACGATGGCGTCCAGGCCGCCCTCCAGCGAGAAGTCGCCCAGCGGGTGCGGCGCGCCGTAGTCCGGCAGGCGGATGTGCTCGGCCTTGATGGTGCCGCCCTCGCACAGCGACACCGCCTGGAACAGCGCGTTCTCCAATTGCCGCACGTTGCCCGGCCAGTGGTAGCGGCCCAGGCGCTCCATGGCCTGCGGCGCCAGCAGTGGCAGGGGGCAGCCGATCTGCCGGCTGGCCTGGTCGAGGAAGTGCTCCACCAGCGGACCGAGGCCGTCGAGACATTCGCGCAGCGGCGGGATGTGCAGCGAGAGCACGTTGAGGCGGTGGTACAGGTCCTGGCGGAACTCGCCCCGGGCGCAGAGTTCGGAGAGGTCCACCTGGGTCGCGCAGATCACCCGCACGTCGAGGTACACCTCCTCGTCGCTGCCCACCCGACGGAAGCAGCCGTCCTGCAGGAAGCGCAGCAGCTTGGCCTGCAGGCGCGGGCTGATCTCGCCGACGCCGTCGACGAACAGGGTGCCGCCGGCGGTCAGTTCCAGCAGGCCGAGCTTGCCTTCCGGGCGCGCGCCTTCGAAGGCGCCGGGGCCGTAGCCGAACAGTTCGGTCTCGGCCATGGATTCCGGCAACCCGGCGCAGTTCAGCGCCATGAACGGCGCCTGCCCGCGCGGGCTGGCCAGGTGGCAGGCGCGGGCCAGCAGTTCCTTGCCGGTGCCGGTCTCACCCTCGATCAGCAGCGGCGCGTCCAGCGGCGCCATGCGCCGCGCCTCGCGGACCACCGCGGCCATCACCCGCGAGCTCTGGAAGATGCTGTCGAAGCCGCGCAGCTCGTGCTTGCGCACGTTGTAGATGCGCTCGCCGACGCGGTCGGCGCGGTGCAGGGTGAGCACGGCGCCGGCCAGCGCCTCGCTTTCGTCGTGCTCGGATTGCAGCGGGGCGATGTCGGCGAGGAACACGTCGCCCTTGATCTTCACCCGCAGGCCGTTGATCCGCGCCTTGTTCGCGCGCACCAGTTGCGGCAGGTCGAGGTCCTCGGCATAGCGCGCCAGGGGAATCCCCGGCACTTCGTCGACGCGCACCCCGAGCAGCTGCGCCGCCGCGCGGTTGCCGGCGACGATCTGCCCGGCCATGTCGATCGACAGCACCGGGAAGTCCAGCGCCGCCAGCAGCGCGTTCAGTTCCAGGTGCCGGCGCTCGCTGGGCATCAGGCCCACGCGCTTGACCCCGAACACCCCCGGCACCGCTTCCAGCTTGGGCCGCAGCGACTGGAACTGCAGGTTGATCAGGTTCGGGCAGAGCAGGTAGATGGCGTTGCCCTGCTCGCCACCGACCTCGCCGCGGTTAACGTTGATGCCGTACTCGACCAGCAGGTTGAGGATGTCGCGGAGGATGCCGACGCGGTTCTGGCAGTGGACTTTGATGCGCATGGCGGGCCCGGAATCGTTGTTGTACGGGGCGGCGCCCGGCGCGATTTCGCCAGCCGGGCGGAATTTTCCGTCAAGAATATGTGACAGCAGAAACCGCCAGCAAGCTGAAAACCCGCGAACCGGCTCCGCTCGTAAGATTTTCTTTACGGTTTCGCAGCGACACGGCGCCGCAGGACGCTCGGCCGGGGGCTGCGCCGGCACGCGATCGCCGCTATTGATGAAGCATCACAACAACAGCGGCCCGAAGCCGGAGGCCCCATGAAGACAACGCAGTACGTGGCCCGCCAGCCCGACCCGGACGGTTTCATCGACTACCCGGAAACCGAGCACCAGGTCTGGAACACCCTGATCACCCGCCAGCTCAAGGTGATCGAGGGCCGCGCCTGCCAGGAATACCTGGATGGCATCGAGCAGCTCGCCCTGCCCCACGAGCGCATTCCGCAGCTCGGGGAGATCAACCAGGTGCTGCAGGCCGCCACCGGCTGGCGGGTCGCCCGGGTGCCGGCGCTGATCCCGTTCCAGACCTTCTTCGAGCTGCTGGCCAGCCAGCAGTTCCCGGTGGCCACCTTCATCCGCACCCCGGAGGAGCTGGACTACCTGCAGGAGCCGGACATCTTCCACGAGATCTTCGGCCACTGCCCGCTGCTGACCAACCCCTGGTTCGCCGAATTCACCCACACCTACGGCAAGCTCGGCCTGGCCGCCAGCAAGGAAGAACGGGTGTACCTGGCGCGGCTGTACTGGATGACCATCGAGTTCGGCCTGCTCGACACCCCGCAGGGCCGGCGCATCTATGGCGGCGGCATCCTCTCCTCGCCGAAGGAGACGGTCTACAGCCTGTCCAACGAGCCCGCGCACCAGGCCTTCGACCCCGTCGAGGCGATGCGTACGCCCTACCGCATCGACATCCTGCAACCGCTGTACTTCGTACTGCCGGAGCTCAAGCGCCTGTTCGAGCTGGCCCACCAGGACATCATGGCGCTGGTCCGCCAGGCCATTCAGCTGGGCCTGCACGCGCCGCGTTTCCCACCCAGGCAGGCAGCCTGAACCGGTTTTTTTATCGCCCATCTGTATCTGGAGCGGGGCGGCGCGCGCGCCTAGGATGGTTCGCGAGCACGCTCGCTCCCACGTTATGGACCTGTCCCTACAAGGAGAACCCCGATGACCGCCCTCAACCAAGCCCACTGCGAAGCCTGCCGCGCCGACGCGCCCCACGTCTCGGAAGAGGAGCTGGCGAGCCTGATCAAGCAGATTCCCGAGTGGAACATCGAGGTCCGCGACGGCCACATGGAGCTGGAGCGCGTGTACCTGTTCAAGAACTTCCGCCACGCCCTGGCCTTCACCAACGCCGTCGGCGCCATCGCCGAGGAGGAAGGCCACCACCCCGACCTGCTGACCCAGTGGGGCAAGGTCACCGTCACCTGGTGGAGCCACGAACTCAAGGGCCTGCACCGCAACGACTTCATCATGGCCGCGCGCACCGACGAGCTGGCGAAACTCGCCGAGGGCCGCAAATGAGCCACTTCGGCCACGTCCCACGGGTGCCCGGCGACCCCATCCTCGGCCTGATCGACGCCTTCCGCGCCGACCCCAACCCGGCCAAGCTGGACCTCGGCGTGGGCGTCTACAAGGACGCCCAGGGCCTGACCCCGATCCCCCGCGCGGTGAAGCTCGCCGAACAGCTGCTGGTGGAACGCGAGACCACCAAGAGCTACGTCGGCGGCCACGGCGACGCGCTGTTCGCCGCGCGCCTGAGCGAACTGGTGCTGGGCAGCGCCTCGCCGCTACTGGCCAGCCAGCGCGCCGACGCCAGCCAGGCGCCCGGCGGCACCGGCGCGCTGCGCCTGGCCGCCGAGTTCATCGCCCGCTGCCTGCCCGGCCGCGCCATCTGGGTCAGCGACCCGACCTGGCCGATCCACGAGACGCTGTTCGCCGCCGCCGGCCTGCGGGTCAACCACTACCCCTATGTCGGCGCCGACAACCACCTGGACGTCGAGGGCATGCTCGCCGCCCTGGAGCGCGTGCCCCACGGCGACGTGGTGCTGCTGCACGCCTGCTGCCACAACCCCAGCGGCTTCGACCTGGCCTACAACGACTGGCAACGGGTGCTCGACGTGGTGCGCCGGCGCGAGCTGCTGCCGCTGATCGACTTCGCCTACCAGGGCTTCGGCGACGGCCTGGAGGAGGACGCCCGCGCGGTGCGGCTGTTCGCCGAGAGCCTGCCGGAACTGCTGGTGACCAGCTCCTGCTCGAAGAACTTCGGCCTGTACCGCGACCGCGTCGGCGCGCTGCTGGTCTGCGCCGCCAACGCCGACCAGCTGGGCAAGGTGCGCAGCCAGCTGGCGAGCCTGGCGCGCAACCTCTGGTCGACCCCGCCGGCCCACGGCGCCGAAGTGGTGGCGAGCATCCTCGGCGACCGCGATCTCAAGCAGATCTGGCTGGAGGAAGTGATCGCCATGCGCACGCGCATCGCCGAGCTGCGCCTGGGCCTGGTCGAGGCGCTGCGCCCCCACGGCCTGGCCGAGCGCTTCGCGCACATCGCCATCCAGCGCGGCATGTTCTCCTACACCGGGCTGACCCCGGAGCAGGTGCGCCGCCTGCGCGAGGAGCACAGCGTGTACATGGTCGGCAGCGGCCGGGCCAACGTCGCCGGCCTCGACGCCACGCGCCTGGACGACCTGGCGCGGGCCATCGCCGCCGTGGTCTGAAAAACGGCGGTTCGCGAGCAAGCTCGCTCCTACAGGGCGCACGATGCCTTTCGTAGGAGCGAGCGTGCTCGCGAACCCGCCCCCTCTACCCAGCGACGGCGGATAACGCCGTAGGCGTTATGCGCCCTACGATCTTCGTAGGGCGGATAACCGTTCGCGGTTATCCGCCGTCCGCCCTACGGTTCGCGCAGGTTCAGCACCTCCAGGTCGGGATCGCCGGCGATCTGCGCCTCGCTGAACGGCAGCGCCGGCCATTCGCCCCTGGCGAACAGCCGCGTCTGGTCGTCGTGGTGCGGCGAGGTCGGCTCGCTGGACTGCGAGAACGCCAGCAGCCCGCGCGCCTGCGGCCCCTCGGCGGTGAAGCGCACCAGCTGGATGTAGCTGCTGCCGCTGAGCACTTCGTAGTGATCCTTGCGCCACTCGGCGTGGATGGCGTTGTACACCCCGTCCTGGCCAGAACCACCGGGAATGCCGATGGCCCCGGAACGTTGCAATTGCCCCCAGCAGCTGTCCGGGCGGATCGCGCGGCTGTCGATTTCCTTCGCCGCGTCCTGTAGCGCCTGCCGCGCCGCATCGCTCGGCGCGACGCCACTGGGCGTGGTCAGCGGCTGGCGTGGGTCGAAGGGCACGCGCCAGGCGTTCGGCAGCTTGCCGAAGCGTTCGGCGAAGGCCTGGAAGTAGGCGAAACCGGGGCCGCTGTCGAGGTTGCCGCTGCGGTCCCAGCCGGCCAGCGCCGCGCAGGCGCGTTGCGTACCTTCGGGGGCGGGCTGGCAGAGCGCGAGCAGGTCGTCCAGCAGCAGGTCGGCGAGGTACACATGGTTGCCGGTGACCAGCCGTTGCAGGTCGTCCGGGCCGAGCCTGGCGCTGCCTTGCAGGAAGTTCAGGGCGAAGCGCGCGCGCGGGCCGAGCGGCACGCCGTCGCGGCTGACCAGCGGCGAGAAGCCGCTCAGCGGTTGCGCCGGGTTGCTCAGCCAGGCGCTGTCGTTGGAGTTCTGCACGAAGTCGCGGCGTTCCAGGGCGGGCATCCGCGCCGGCGGCGTCAGCCCGGCATGGGTCGCGTCGGCCGCCGTCGACCAGGCGCACTGCGCGCGATCCCCGCGCAACAACGGCAGGCCCGGCGCGTCGAGGGCGCAGGCGGCCAACTGCTCGGTGCTCAGGTAGGGCACCACCGACTGGTTCAGGTATAGCACTCGGCCTTCGGCGTCGGCCGCCAGGGTGTTGACCCAGGGGATGCCCTGCCAACGCTGGATGCCATCGCGCAACTCGTCCAGGCTGCGCGCGTGATCGATGGCGTACCACTGCTGCAGCACCCGCGTGTTGTCCAGGTTGGCGTCGCGGATGGCGTAGGCCTCGCTGGCGTTCCACGGCAGCTTGCCGGGCAACGCCAGCAGCGGGCCGTATTCCGATTCGTAGAGCACATGCTGGCGAATCCCCAGGCTGCCATCGGCCTCGCGCACCTGCACCTGCAGGTGGCGCTCCATGAGCGCGCGCGACTGGCCGTCGACCTGGTAGCGCCGGTTGTCCTGCGGGTCCAGCGCCAGGCGGTAGAGGGTGAAGTGGCTGGAGGTGTCCACCGTGTGGCTCCAGGCCAGGTGGCGGCTGAAGCCGATATTCACCAGCGGCATGCCGGGCAGCGCCGCGCCCATCACGTCGAGCTGGCCGGGGATGCGCAGGTGCATCTGGTAGAAGCGCAGCGCGCCGTACCAGGGGAAGTGCGGGTTGGCCAGCAGCAGGCCGCCACCGTCGGCCGAGCGCTCGCTGCCCACGGCGATGGCGTTGCTGCCGTGGTCCTCGGCGAAGCGTTCACGGCGTTGCGCGGCAGCCGTCAGCGCCGCGTCATCCACCAGTTTGGCGCCGGCCTGCCCCGGCGGCGCGGCGGCCAGCATGGCTTCGGCGAACTGCCCGGCGCCGGCCTGCACCAGCAGGCGGCGGGTCAGGCGCAGCAGGTCGTCGGCGTCGATCGGCCGCCGCCACGGCTGGCCGGCGCAGCTTCCGGAGCCTGGGTTGTCGCGCAGCCAGCGGTTGAAGCCGGCGGCGTAGCCGTCGAGCAGGTCGCGGATCGGCCGCGGTTGGGCCCGGCGCATGCGGCGCAGGCCGTCGTTATCGTTGAGCCAGGTGAAGAAGAAGTCCGAGGCCAGGTTGCCGACGCCGGCGGAGGAGCGCCCGTCCAGGCCGAACCAGCGCGAGCGTTCGCCGCGCGCGGTGACGATTTCCTCGGCCAGCAGGCAGGCGTTGTCGCGGGCGTAGGCGTAGCCGATGCCATAGCCCAGGCCGCGCTCGTCGGCGGCCTCGATGTGCGGAATGCCGAAGCGGGTCCAGCGGATCTGCGCCTGCAGCGCGGAGCCGGCGGCGAAGGCCGGGGCGCAGGCGGACAGCAGCAGGCCGGCCAGGGTGGCCAGGCGGGGGTACTTGCTCATGAATCCCTCGGTGCTCGGGTGACGGCCGGGAACCCGGCCAGGATGGCATGGCGCGCCCGCGTGCGGGACGCCAGGGGATGCCGCGGCGACGCCTTCACGCGAAGACGGCGAAGGCGCTCTCGGCGCGCGACTGGGGTACTGACATGGGTCGTTCCTTGAGCTGTCGGCGCGCCGGGTATGGCGCGCGCTTCCTCAAGGGGAACGGATGGCGGCGCGCGGAAATTAATCTGCGACTACTGGCGACCTGCCAGCCGAAAGCCGTCTGCGACGGGCCTTTCAGGGCTGCGCAGGCGGCCCCGCGCGGCGCTTCCAGCGGCCCGGCGAGACGCCATTCCAGCGCACGAAAGCGCGGGAAAAACTGGCCGCCTCGGCATAGCCCAGGCACTGGGCTATGCCGTTCAGGTCCAGCCGCGACTCCAGCAGCAGGCGCTCGGCCAGGCGCCGGCGGATGCCATCGCCGAGCGCCTGGAAAGTCTGCCCCTCGGCGGCCAGGTGACGCTGCAGGGTGCGCTCGGACAGCCCCAGGCGACGCGCCACCTCGCGGCTGTCGAGGAGGCTCGCCGAATCGCGCATCAGCACCTGTTGCACCGCCCGCGCGGTGGGCGTGGCGGCGAGGGTCAGGGACAGCTCGGCGCACAGCCGCTCGCACAGCTGCTCGCCGCTGGCGCGGGCGTCCAGGTGGGCCTGGGGCAGGCTGGCGTCGAGGTCGGCGTGGGCGAACAGCAGGGCGTTGCGCGCGGCGCCGAAGCGCACCGGGTACGGCCAGTCGCGGGCGTAGGCGGCCAGGTCGACCGGCGCCTCGGCCTTCAGCTCCAGGGCCAGCGGCGCGACCGGCCGCTGCAGCAGCTCGACGGCCAGTTGCAGGCAGCCGGCCATGCCGCGCTCGACCACGAAGGCGCGGGCGTCCGGCGGCAGCACGCCATCGTCGAACAGCAGCCACACCCCGCGCGCGTCCACGGCGTGGCTCACCGGGCAGAGGGTCAGGGCCAGGCTCTGGAAGCGGCCGAAGGTCTCGAAGGCCTCCAGCAGGCTGCGGCAGGCGAGCATGGTGAAACCCAGCAGGCCGAGGGAGGTCAGGTGATAGCGGCGCCCGGCGGCGAAGCCCAGGCCGGGGCGCGCGCCGTGCTGCAGCAGGTTGCGGATCACCGCCAGCTCCTGCCAGGCCTGGACCTGGGCGTTGCGCCCGGCCAGCTCGGCGGCCTCGATGCCGCTGCCCACCAGGCAGGCGCCGGCGTCCAGGCCCTCGGCGCGGGCGCATTCGAGCAGGTGGCGCACGCCGGTGATGTCGCGGTTCTGGCGCCAGTCCATGGGAGGCCTCCGGGCAATGGCGGGAATCATCAATTTCTGGCGCTGATCATCATGGCGCAAGCGCGGGGCCGAGGCCATGCTGATCAGGCCAACAACACCAACAAGAGGCCCGCCCCATGTTCGAGTTCTTCTACACGCTACCCAGCCAGAACCGCGCCGCCGACTACCGCCACCTGAAGGTGCTGCCCGCCACCGGCGCGATCGGCGCCGACGTTTGCGGCGTCGACCTGAAGACCCTCGGCGAGGAAGGCTACGCCGAGCTGCGCCAGGCCCTGCTGGCGCACAAGGTGGTGTTCATCCGCGACCAGTCGCTGAGCGTCGAGGACCTGGAGGCGGTGACCCTGCGCTTCGGCGAGTTCGGCCGCGAGCCCTACGTCGAGGGCCTGCCCGACCATCCCCACGTGGTGCGGGTGGTCAAGGAAGCCAACGAGAAGACCCCGGTGGTGTTCGGCGGCGCCTGGCACAGCGACTGGTCGTTCCAGGAGCGCCCGCCGGCCTTCACCCTGCTCTACGGCGAGGACATCCCGCCGTTCGGCGGCGACACCCTGTACGCCAACCTGGCCCTGGCCTACGAGTGGCTCTCGCCCAAGCTGCGCGCGCAGCTGGAAGGCCTCGACGCCATCCACAGCCCGGAGCGCGCCTACGGCGCCGAGGCCAAGCACAACGACCTGATGGAGAACATGGCGGTGCGCTACGGCAACAGCGACGGCGAGACCCGCTCGCACCCGCTGGTGACCCGCCACCCGGAAACCGGCAAGAAGGTGCTGTTCATCAACCCGGCCTACACCAGCGGCATCAAGGGCATGCGCCCGGCGGAGGCGCAGCCGCTGCTGGACTACCTGTTCGGCATCGCCACCCAGCCGGCCTTCACCTGCCGCATGCGCTGGAGCAAGGGCACCCTGGCGATCTGGGACAACCGCAGCGCCTGGCACTACCCGGTGTCCGACTACCACGGGATGCGCCGCGAGATGTATCGCACGACGGTGATGGGCGAGGTGCCCAGCCGCTGACGGAACCTGTCCAGCGACGTAGGGCGGATAACGTTCCACGTTATCCGCCGTTTGACCGAAGCCCCAGAGCCACCCCAGGCTGAAGCTGAACGGCGTACAACCGCGAACGGTTGTACGCCCTACCCTACCAACCCACCCTGCGCGTGCTCGCGCAACATCCCCCGCAGCAGCTGCGCAGCCGGCGGCAGGTAGGCGCCGTCGCGCACCGCCAGGCCGATGGTGCGGGTCAGGGTGGTGGCCTGCAGTTCCACCTCGCGCAGCTGGTCCATGCCGTGGCCGCCGGCCAGGGCCTCGCGGGCGACGAAGCTGAGCAGGCGGGTGCGGGCGATCAGGTTGGGCAGCATGGGGATGGCGTTGGTCTCGATCTGCACCCGTGGCGCCGGCAGGCCGTGGGCCTGGAAGGTGGCATCGAGCCAGCGCCGCGACGACACCGTCGACGCCGGCAGCACCCAGCGGTAGCGGCACAGGTCGGCGATCTCCAGCGGGGCGTCGAACAGCGGGTGCTCGCGGCTGGCCACCACCACCACCTGGTCCTGCAGCAACGGCTCGCTGCGCAGGTGCGCGTCGTCGAGGATGCGGCTGCAGATCGCCATGTCCAGGCGCCCACCGCGCAGGGCCTCGCGCAGCACGTCGTCCTGGCCGAGGACCAGGCTGATGGTCACCTCCGGGGCACGTTGCAGCAGGTCCTCCACCAGGCGCGGCAGCAGGTACTCGGCCATGGTCGCGGCGCAGCCCAGGCGGATGCTGCCGACCATGCCGCTGGCGAAGTCGCGCACTTCCCGGCGCGTCTCCTCGACGTCCTGGCGCAGCTGGCGGGCGCGCTGCAGCATCAGCTCGCCGGCCGGGGTCAGGCGGATGCGCCGGCCGTCACGCTGGAACAGGCTGGCGCCGAGGGACTCCTCCAGGCGCTGGATGCTCTTGGTCAGCGCCGGCTGGCTGCGCCCCAGGCGTTCGGCGGCGCGGCCGAGGTGACCGAGTTCGGCGATGGTTTCGAAGTAGGCGAGATCGCGCAGGTCCATGGCGGCCTTCCGATAACTTTCAGGAATGAATTCATGCCTATTAGAAAATGGACTTGATGAATCGCGCTACCGATAATTCCGCCCGTCGTCCGCCTTCGGGAGCCTTCACGTGTCCAGCCGCCCCGCCCAGCACCTCAGCCGCCTCCCCGCCAGCCTGCAATGGCCGGCCCTGATCCTGGCGGCCGGCGGCGCCGGGCAGTTGCTGGCCTGGCTGGGGATTCCCGCCGCGCTGTTCCTCGGCCCGATGCTGGTGGCCATCGCCTTCGGCGTCGGCGGCGCCGGCATCCGCCTGCCGCGCCAGGCCTTCCGCCTCAGCCAGGGCTGCATCGGCCTGCTGGTGGCCCACGCGATCAACGCCTCGGTGCTACAGGCCATGGCCGCGTCCTGGCCGCTGATGCTCTGCGCCACCCTGCTCACCCTGCTGCTCAGCGCCGTGGTCAGCTACGCCATGGTGCGTTTCGGCGGCATCCCCGGCAGCACCGCCGCCTGGGGCACCGCGCCGGGCGGCGCGGCGGCCATGGTGGCGATGGCCGAGTCGCACGGCGCCGACCCGCGAGTAGTGGCGACCATGCAGTACGTGCGAGTGGTCTGCGTGGTCATGGCCGGGGCCCTGGTCGGCCGCCTGCTGGGTGTCGAGGGCGGCGGCTCGGCCGCGCACAGCACGCCGCTGGTGGACGCCGCCCGCCTGCCGGACCTGATCGACTGCCTGCTGCTGATCTTCGTCGGCGTCAGCCTCGGCGCCCGCCTGCCGGCCGGCCCGCTGCTGGTGCCGCTGCTGGCCGGCGCCGCGCTGCAACTGGGCGGGCTGCTGCACATCACCCTGCCGCACTGGCTGCTGGCCGTGGCCTACGGGGTGATCGGCTGCTACATCGGCCTGCGCTTCGACCGCGCCAGCCTGGCCTACGTCGGCCGCCACCTGCCGGCCATGCTGGTCAGCGCGCTGGCCCTGATCGCCAGCTGCGCGCTGTTCGCCTGGGGCCTGGCGGCGCTCACCGGGATGGACTTCCTGTCGCTGTACCTGGCCACCAGCCCCGGCGGCCTGGACGCCATGGCGATCATCGCGGTGGACACCCACTCCGACGTTGGCCTGGTGCTGGCCATGCAGACCCTGCGGCTGTTCGTGGTGCTGTTCAGCGGGGTGTCCGTCGCCCGCCTGGTGATTCGCCTGAGCCACGCCTGAGGCGCTTGTGCGGCGCCGCGCCCTCGGCTAGGTTCGAGGCCTTTCCAAGCGGCCAAGGACAGCCCCATGCACCAGCCCAGCGCCTGGTACGTCACCCACTGGAGCGACGACCCGTTCAGCGGCGGCGCCTACAGCACCCTGCTGCCCGGCGGCACGCCCGCGCACCGCGCCACCCTCGGCGCATGCCTGGGCCGGCGCCTGGCGCTCGCCGGCGAAGCCTGCAACCCGCGCGCCCCGGCCATGACCCACGGCGCCTGGGACGACGGCCTGCGCGCCGCCGACCTGGCCCTGGCCGCCGGTGCGCGGCGGGTGCTGGTGGTGGGCGCCGGTTGCGCCGGCATCGCCGCCGCCCGCCGCCTGCGCGAACGCGGCGTGGCCTGCGTGGTGCTGGAAGCCCGCGAGCGCCTCGGCGGGCGCACCCACAGCATCCAGCTCGGCGCGGTGACGGTGGATGTCGGTGCCGCCTGGCTGCAGCAGTTCGCCGACAACGCCCTCGCCGACCAAGCGCAGCGCCTCGGCCTGGCGCTGGTGGAAACCGATTTCACCAGGCCCCTGGCCGCCGCCGGCGATGGCCCGCTGCCGGACATAGACGCCGCCTGGGACGCCCTGCGCGGCGGCCTCGACCGCAGCCTGCCGCTGGCCGCCGGCGTGGCCCGCTACCTGGCCGGGCTGGCGCCGCAACAGGCGCGCGCCACCCGCTTCGCCATCGACGCCAACCTGATCCTCGAAGCCTGCCTGCCGCTGGAGCAGCTCTCGGTGGACGCGCTCGACGAGGAAGGCGTGGGCAACGGCGACCGCTTCCTGCCCGGCGGCTACGCCCAGTTGATCGAGCGGCTCGCCGCCGGCCTGGACATCCGCCTGGGCCAGCCGGTGACGCGCATCGACTGGTCCGCCGACGAGGTGCGGGTGAACGACGAAGCGGCCGACTTCTGCATCTGCACGGCGCCCCTGGGCGCGCTCGCCAACCTCACCTTCGAGCCGCCGCTGCCGGCGCCGCAACGCGACGCCCTCGCCCACCTGGGCATGGGCCGCCTGGAAAAAGTGGTGCTGCAGTTCGAACGGCGCTGGTGGCCGCGCTCGCCCTCGGGCTACCTGCGCTGGTACGACAGCCCGGCCAGCTGGGGCGAATGGCTGGACCTGACCGACGCCGTGGGCGTGCCCACCGTGGCCGGGCTGATCGCCGCCGACGCCGTGGACCGGCAGTTCGCCGGGCGTAGCGACGAACAGATCGCCCTCGCCGCCCGCGACGCCCTGCAGGCCTGGGCGGCGGCCGTGGAAGCCGAGGGCTAGAGGCCTTCCAGGGTCAGGTCGAGGAGGCCGTCGAGATAGCTGGCGTCCAGTTCCTGGTTGGAGAACAGGATGCGATAGACCAGCGGCGCCATCAGCCGGTCGACGATGCGGTCCACCGCCGGCAGCGCCTCGCCGCGCGCGGCGGCGCGGGCCAGGATGATCTCGAACTGGTTGCAGGCGATCTCCATGCAGCGCCCGGAGCAGATGCCGCCGGCCGCCAGCAGGTCGAGCACCACCGCGCGCCCCGGCACCGAGGCGGTTTCCTCCATGTACTGCACGCCCCAGGCCTGCAGGTCGCCGCGCAAGCTGCCGGTGTCGGCCGGCTCGGCGTCGGGGCGGATGCGTTGCAGGGCGACGTCGCCGAGCAGCTCGTTGAGGTCGCCCCAGCGCCGGTAGATGGTCGAGGGCGTGACCCCGGCGCGCGCGGCGATCAGCGGCACCGTCAGTTCGGCGCGCTCGCGCTCCGCCAGCAGTTCCGTCACCGCCTTGTGCACCGAGGCCTGGACCCTCGCGCTGCGGCCCCCCGGCCGTACACCCTGGTTGATCGCCATATTCACCTTAACGCAAAGAATTTGCTTTTGTGCCGAAACAGGTCCAGCATCTCGCAAAAGCTAAATATTAGCCTTTGCGAGGCCGATCATGAAAGACACCCTATCTCAAAGCTCCGATGAAAGCCCTGATGGACGCCGCCCCGGACTTTCCCCGCGCGCCTCGACCTGGCTGCTCGGCGCCATTCTCCTGGCCTTCCTCGCCGCCGCCAGCGCGCCCACTCCGCTGTACGCGCTGTACCGCGAGACCTGGGGCTTCTCGCCGACCCTGCTGACCCTGGTGTTCAGCATCTACGCCGGCGGCCTGTTGCTGGCCCTGCTGGTGTTCGGCTCGTTGTCCGATCACCTCGGCCGGCGCCCGCTGATCCGCGCGGCGCTGGCCATCGAGCTGCTGGCGATGGCGGTGTTCCTCTGCGCCGGTTCGGTCCAGGCGCTGATCCTCGCGCGGCTGCTGCAGGGTTTCGCCACAGGCCTGGCGACCAGCGTGCTGGGCGCCGCCCTGCTGGATGTCGACCGCGAGCGCGGGCCGCTGGTGAACAGCGTCGCGCCCATGCTCGGCCTGGCCTTGGGAGCCCTGGGCAGCAGCGCCCTGGTGCAGTTCGCCGGCGAGCCGCTGCACCGCGTGTACCTGGTACTACTGGTGCTCTTCGCGGTCTTCGCCGGGCTGCTGCGGCGGCTGCCGGAAAGCGTCAGCCCGCAGCCCGGCGCGCTGGCCTCGCTGCGCCCGCGCATCCGCATCCCGGCCCAGGCGCGCCGCGCCTTCTGGGGCGTGGCGCCGCTGAACGCGAGCCTCTGGGCGCTGGGCGGTTTCTACCTGTCACTGGGGCCGACCCTGGCGCGCCAGGTGACCGGCCAGCCGGCGCCGCTCACCGGCGGCGTGCTGGTATTCCTGCTCACCGCCTGCGGCGCGGTGGCCATCCTCGCCCTGCGCCACGCGGCGGCGCCGGCGATCCTGCGGCGCGGCGGCCTGGCCCTGGTCGGCGGCCTGCTGCTGACCCTGCTGGGCGTCGACAACGGCAGCGCCTGGCTGTTCTTCCTCGGCACGGCGGTGGCCGGGCTGGGCTTCGGCGGCGGTTTCCTCGGCGCGCTACGCTCGGTGGTGCCGCTGGCCCACGCCCATGAACGTGGCGGGCTGATGGCCGGGTTCTACGTACTCAGCTACCTGGCGTTCAGCCTCCCGGCGGTGCTCGCCGGCATCGCTACCCAGCGCTACGGCCTGATCGCCACCACCAACGGCTACGCCGCCAGCCTGATCCTGCTGGCCAGCCTGGTGCTGCTGTTCAGCCTGCGCGGCCCGGCGCGCCAGGCCGAGGCTCAGGCGACGGCCTGCTCGCGCAGGTAGTCGTAGAGGGCGCGCACCGCCGGTTGCTGCAACGCCTGGGCGGCGTGGCACAGGCCGATGCGCCGGGTCGGCAGCGGCAGGCGCGGCAGGCCCTGGCGCACCCCGGCGGCGCCGGCCAGCAGCGAGGCCGGCACCAGCGCCGCGCCGACGCCAGCCGCCACCAGCCGTAGCGCCAGCTCCAGCGAGCCGGCGCGGGCCACCACCTCGCCGTCGGCGTACAGCGCCATCACCCGCTGGTGCGACGGGTGCGCGGGGCAGGTGATCCAGCCCGGCGCGTCATTCGTCGAGGCGGCCGGCAAGGCCAGCACATAGGGGTCGTCCCACACCGGCAGGAACAGCTCGTCCTCGCAGCAGAACTCCTCCACCGCCAGGCGCGCGTCGCCGACGCAGCCCTGTTCCAGCTGCAACAGCAGGTTGGGCACGGCGGCATAGGCGATGGCGATGAATCGCTCCAGCTGCGCGGCGCTGACGTCGCCCTCCACGCCCAGGTGCAGCGCCACCCGCGCCTGCGGCTCGCGGAACATGCCGCGCAGGCCCTCGGCGTCGGCCAGCAGCGCCCGCGCGCGCGGGTAGAGCGCGCGCGCCGCCTCGCTGACCTCCACGCCGCGCGCCTGGCGCAGGAACAGCGTGGCGCCGAGGGATTCCTCCAACTGCCGGATGGTCACCGACAATGTCGGCTGGCTGACGAACAGGCGCTGCGCGGCGGCGGTGATGTTGCGTTCTTCGAAGACGGCGACGAAGGCGGCGAGCTGACGAATATCCATAGGAAAAGCCGATACCAGGCAAAGAAACAAGCCATTTTTCAGGCGAGAATCTGCTCAATATACTTCAATCCACCGTTTAGAAATTCGTTATTCCGATACCTGGAGAGCCCCCATGAGCAAGCCCCTGATCATCGTCACCGGTGCCAGTTCCGGCATCGGCGAAGCCACCGCCCGCCTTTTCGCCCAGCTGGGCCACCCGCTGCTGTTGCTGGCCCGGCGCATCGAGCGCCTGGAAGCCCTGGGCCTGCCCAACGCCCTGTGCCGCGCGGTGGACGTCACCGACCGCGCCGCCCTGCTCGCCGCCGTGGCCGAAGCCGAGGAACGCTTCGGCCCGGCCGACGCCCTGGTCAACAACGCCGGGGTGATGCTGCTGGGGCAGATGGCCGAGCAGGACCCGGCGGAATGGGAGCGCATGCTCGACGTCAACGTGAAGGGCCTGCTCAACGGCGTGCACGCCGTGCTCAAGGGCATGCTCGAACGCCGCCACGGCACCCTGATCAACGTCAGCTCGGTGGCCGGGCGCAAGACCTTCCCCAACCACACCGCCTACGTCGGCACCAAGTTCGCGGTGCACGCCATCTCCGAGAACCTGCGCGAGGAAGTGGCGGCGCACAACGTGCGGGTGGTCACCATCGCCCCCGGCGCGGTGGAGACCGAACTGCTCGGCCACACCACCGACGAGGCGATCAAGGCCGGCTACCAGGCCTGGAAACAGGACATGGGCGGCAAGGTGCTGAGCGCCGAGGACGTCGCCGGGGCCATCCGCTTCGCCTACGAGCAGCCCCAGGGCGTGTGCATCCGCGAGATCGTCCTGGCCGCCACGCGCCAGCAGGCCTAGCCGGGCTGGCGCTCCATCCAGCGCCGGTACTGGCGGGTGCGCCGCCGCGTGCACAGTTGCTCCAGCAGCAGCGCGCGCAGCGGCGAGGCCTGCGGGTCGGGCTGGCGGCTGGCGCCCAGGCGTCGCAGCTGCAGCTTGACCAGCGCCATGTAGGCCAGCGACGCCAGCGGCTTGGAACGCCAGGTGATCGGCCGCAGCTGCGGGTGCGGGTCGCGGCCGGCGCGCCAGAGCTCCGGCAGGCGCGGTTCGATGGCCAGGGCGGTGCCGATACCGACCATCGCCAGGCCGCTGTCCAGCACCTGCTCGGCCACCGCCAGGCGGCGGATGCCGCCAGTGACCATCAGCGGCATGCGCGCCGCGTCGAGCATCTCGCGGGCGAATTCCAGGAAGTAGGCCTCGCGGGCCAGGGTACGCCCGTCGCGAGCCTCGCCCTGCATGGCTGGCGCCTCGTAGCTGCCGCCGGACAGCTCGACCAAATCGACCGCCTCGTCGTTCAGCCAGACGATCACCTGGCGCGCGTCGCGGGCGTCGAAACCGCCACGCTGGAAGTCGGCGGAATTCAGCTTCACCGCCACGCAGAAGCCCGGCGACACCGCCGCGCGCACCGCGCGGACCACCTCCAGCAGCAGCCGCGCGCGGTTCTCCAGGGCGCCGCCCCAGCAGTCCTGGCGACGGTTGCTCAACGGCGAGAGGAACTGGCTGAGCAGGTAGCCGTGCGCCGCGTGCACCTGCACGCCACTGAAGCCGGCCTGCTCGGCCAGGGCGGCGGCGCGGGCGAAGCGGGCGATCACCTCGGCGATGTCGCTCTCGCTCATCTCGCGCGGCACGGCGAACAGCTTGGAGAACTTGCCCAGGTCCAGCTGCACGGCGGACGGCGCCCAGGCGCCCTGGCCGAGGTTGACCTGCACCTGGCGCCCGGGGTGGTTGAGCTGCAGCCAGAACTGCGCGCCGCGCGCACGGCCCACCCGCGCCCACTCGCGGAACTTGTCCAGTTGCCGCTCGTCCTCCAGCACCACGCCGCCGGGGCCGGTCATGGCCCGGCGGTCGATCATCACGTTGCCGCTGAGCAGCAGCCCGGCGCCGCCGTCGGCCCAGGCGCGGTACAGGCGCAGCAGTTCGGCCGAGGGCGCCTGTTCGGCGTCGGCGAGGTTCTCTTCCATCGCGGCCTTGGCCAGGCGATTGGGGATTTCGCCGCCGTTGGGCAGGCGCAGGGGCTGGAACGGGGTCATGGCGCAGCTCCGGGGTTGTGGTGCGGGCAAGGCTAAGATTAAAGTTAACTTTAATGTCAAGCCTTCGGAGCGAACGTCCCATGAAGATCGGCGAACTGGCCCGCCTCAGCGGCCTGGCGCCCTCGCGCATCCGCTTCTACGAGAGCGCCGGGCTGATCGGCAAGGTGCGCCGCCAGGCCAACGGCTACCGCGAATACCCGGACGACACCCTGCGCCTGCTGGAGATCGTGCGCTACTCGCAGCAAGCCGGTTTCAGCCTGGAGGAAATCCGCAACCTGCTGCCGCAACACGACGCGCTCGATGGCGACCACTCCATGCTGCTGGCCAGCCTGAAGGCCAAGGTCGCCGAGATCGAGGCGCTGCAACGGCGCCTGCAGGACAACCGCCAGCGCCTGCTGGCGATCATCGACGGCATCGAGAACAAGCCCGAAGGCCTGGGCTGCGAGGCCAACGCCGAGCGCATGCTGGCAGCGATCCGCGAGCGCGAAGCCAAGGCCTGAGCACCACAGGAGCGGATTCCATCCGCGAATCGCGCCCGAGCGGTGGGATATCGCGGGCGTGGCCCGCTCCTACCGCGATACCCGCCCCGCTGCGTTCAGTAATCCACCTTGCCGCGCCCGGCCTTGATCGAACCGCGCTTGCTCTTGCCATCCAGGCGGCGGGTCTTCGAGCCGAGGGTCGGGCGGGTCGCCTTGCGCTTCTTCTGCACCTGGGTCGCCGAGCGGATCAGCTCGGCCAGGCGCTCCAGCGCGTCCGCGCGGTTCTGTTCCTGGGTGCGGTACTGCTGGGCCTTGATCACCACCACGCCGTCGCCGCTGATGCGCTGGTCGCTCAGCGCCAGCAGGCGCTCCTTGTAGAACGGCGGCAGCGACGAGGCGTGGATGTCGAAGCGCAGGTGCACGGCGCTGGACACCTTGTTGACGTTCTGCCCGCCGGCGCCCTGGGCGCGGATGGCGCTCAGCTCGATTTCGGCGTCGGGGATCTGCACGGCGTTGGAGATGACGAGCATGGCGATGTTTTCAGACGGAATGAGACAAGCATACCGCGCTACCGGGCATTGGCCCAAGGCCAGACGCGGCAAGGCGCAAAGCCGATTCCTGACCTGCGGATCAATTTTTGAATACAATCTTGTATACAAAAATATCTTGCAATGTAACCACTGAGACCTTAGAACCCTGCCTACCCCCACCGCAGGCAGTGCGCGGCGAGCGGCCTCCTCCCTGACAACAACAAGAAGCAACAAGAACGAGGTGCAGCATGTACCGTCCGTTTTCCTCCGCGCCGGCGCCCCGCGCCAGACGCACGCCCCGCCGCCTGAGCAACGGCAGCCACATCGCCCTGAGCGCCGCCCTGCTGGCCGGCCTGCCGCTGGACGCGGCGCTGGCCGACGACGAGCGCTTCTTCGAATGGACCAGCAACACCCTGGGCTTCCGCTACGGCCAGCAGTTCACCAACCCGAACAACCCGGACAAGTTCGCCAAGCGCATCTACAGCTTCAGCCACGCCGACGGCTACCGCTACGGCAGCAACTTCTTCCACCTCGACGTGTTCCTCTCCGACAGCCGCGACCCGCGCAAGGGCACCGACCACGGCGGCAGCGAGGTCTACGCGGTCTACCGCCACCAGCTGTACGCCTCGCGGGTGTTCGACCTGCCGCTGGGCAAGGGCCTGGTGAAGGACCACGCGCTCACCTTCGGCTTCGACGCCAGCCGCAACAACAACCTCGCCTCGGCGAAGAAGCGCGCGCTGGTGATCGGCCCCACGCTGAAGTTCAACGGCGCCGGCGTGCTCGACCTGAGCCTGATGTACTACCGCGAGAAGAACCACTTCGGCGTGCCCGGCGCGAAGCACCCGGAACACACCTTCGACGGCACCTACATGCTCAACCTGACCTGGCTCAAGCCGTTCCAGCTGGGCCAGCGCATGGCCAAGTTCCAGGGCTTCCTCAACCACGTCGGCGAAAAGGGCGAGGACTACAACGACAACGACACCGCGGCGGAAACCCTGCTGCGCACCTCGCTGATGGTCGCCGCCCTGCCCGGCGCCAAGCGCCAGCCGAACCTCTGGCTGGGCGTGGGCTACGAGTACTGGCACAACAAGTTCGGCGTGGACGGCGGCACCGGCAGCCGCACCTCGACGCCGACGCTGAACCTGGAGTTCACCTTCTGACAGTCTCACCTACCCCGTAGGAGCGCGCGATCGCGGGCGTGGCCCGCTCCTACCAAATGAAAAAGCCCGGCATTGGCCGGGCTTTTTCGTCGGGCGTCGACTCAGCGCTCCTTGCAGGACACACCGTCGGCCGGCTCGCCACCCTTCCAGTCCTTGAACAGGATGGCTTCCTCGCCCTTGGTCCACCAGACGAACTGGCCGGCGGCGTACTTGGCGCCGGAGCCGGAGATGACGTTGCTGAACACCAGGGTCGAGGCATCGCTCACCGGCACCACCGCCAGGTGGTTGTCACCCTTGTTCAGGTACTGGACGCTGAACTTGCGCCCGTCCTCGCACTTGTAGTCGACGCTGCGCGAGTCGAGCTTGGCGTCGCCCGGCAGGACCAGCGCGTCCACCGGCGGCGCCTTCTTCTCTCCGCCGCCACAGGCGACCAGCAGCACGGGAACGGCGGCGGCGAGCAGCCAGAATGCTTTTTTCATGAGTATCCCTCTGACGAAAATGGCCCGCTCACTCTAGACAAGGATCGCCGTCGCCGGCAACGCCACGCGCCCCGGCGAAAAGTCGGGGGCTGCGCCGTGGCGCCGGCGCCGCTACCATGCGCGGCACAGTCCCCCATCCCGGTGAGCCATGGCCCGCGCCACTCCGCCCGATCTCAGCGACACCCAGGTGCCCCTGCGCGGCCTGGCGCGCAGCTACCCGCGCGGGCTGTTCATCGAGCCGCACCAGCACGAGTGGGGCCAGGTGCTGTACGCCATGTCCGGGCTGATGTGGCTGGAAACCCCGCACGAGGCTCTGCTGCTGCCGCCACTGCGCGCGGTCTGGCTGCCGCCGGGGGTGCCGCATGGCATCCGAGTGGTCAGCGAGCTGCAGATGCGCAACATCTACCTGCGCCCGAGCCTGGCCGGGGCGCTGGACGAGCGCGTGCAGGTATTCGAGGTGGACGCCCTGCTGCGCGAGCTGATCCTGCGCCTGGTGGAACAGGAAAAGCAGCCGGACCCGGAGTACTACCGCGCGCTCTCCGACCTCTGCGTGCTGGAGCTGCGCCGCGCCCGCAGCAGCCTGCCGCGCATCCCGCTGCCGGAGGACGACGACCGCCGCCTGCTCGCCCTGTGCCAGGCGGTGCTGGCCCGGCCCAGCGCGGAAATCCCCTTCGAACAGCACGCCGCCGAAGTGGGCGCCAGCGTGCGCACCCTCGCCCGCCTGTTCCAGCGCAGCCTGGGCATGGGCTTCGCCGCCTGGCGCCGGCAGGTGCAACTGGCCACGGCGGTGGCCGCCCTGACCGCCGGCACCCCGGTCGGCCGCGTCGCCCACGACCTGGGCTACACCCCGGGCGCCTTCAGCGAGATGTTCCGCCGCGAGCTGGGGGTGGCGCCTTCGGAGTGGGCCGCAGCGGCGTCGGATGCGGAAGGCTCTGGGTGATTCCCCT
>NZ_JARJLT010000050.1 GCF_029335315.1 Pseudomonas citronellolis | reverse complement strand
CAGGCGCGCGCTGTGCTCGTGCATCAGCTGTTCATGCTCGGTGAGCATGCCGGGGATGCAATCGCGGAGGAACTCGACCCAGGTGCGGATCTTCGCGTCGAGGAACTGCCGCGATGGGTAGAGCGCGTAGATGTTCAGGTGGAACAGGCTGTAGCCGGGCATCACCCGCACCAGGCTGCCGTTGCGCAGCCCCTCCACCGCCGAGTACACCGGCAGCGCGCCGATGCCCATGCCGGCCACCACCGCCTCGGTGAGGGCGTCGGCGGTGTTGACCTGGAAGTGGGTGTGCTCGATGTGCGCCAGTTCCTCGCCGTCCGGGCCGTGGAACAGCCACTTGTCCAGCGACATCACGCTGTTCACCAGGCGCAGGCAGCGGTGCCCGGCCAGCTCGGCGGGCATCTTCGGCGCGCCGTGGCGGGCCACGTAGCCGGGCGCTGCGCAGAGCACGCTGTAGGTCTCGCCCAGGCGCTTGGAGACGAAGCCCGAATCGGGCAACTCGGGGGCGATCACCACCGAGATGTCGTAGCCCTCGTCGAGGATGTCGGTGGTGCGGTTGGCCAGGGTCAGGTCGAAGCTCACTTCCGAGTACATCTCGCAGTACTGGGAGATCGCCTTGATCAGGTAGTGCTGGCCGATGCCGGTCATGGCGTGCACCTTGAGCTTGCCGGCCGGGCGCGAATGAGCGTCGCTGGCCTCGGCCTCGGCTTCCTCGATGTAGCCGAGGATCTGCTGGCAGCGCAGCAGGTAGCGCTGGCCGGCCTCGGTGAGGGCGATGCGGCGGGTGGTGCGGTGCAGCAGGCGGGTACGCAGGTGGGCTTCGAGCTTGGCCACGGTACGCGAGACGTAGGCCGTGGTGAGGTCCATGCGCTGGGCGGCGGCGGTGAAGCTGCCGGTTTCGGCGACACAGACGAAGGCACGCATGTTGTGCAGCAGGTCCATCATTTCTCCTGAGAGCCTGTCCGCGAGCCAGGGTCGGCGGCGTCTTCGGCGCCGCCCGGCGCACCAGCAAAGTCTTGTTACAGATTCGCGACAGGCGGCGAATTGTCGCATAACTGCGGCGAGGGAATTATTGCTCTTTCAGGCAACAATAATTCGCCCATCCGTCAGCTTATCCTGCCTTCGGCGCCCTCCTAGAATCGGCTCCCCACCGCGGTCCCCGCCGTTTCCAGGATTCGAAGCCGTGTTTCGCCT
>NZ_JARJLT010000004.1 GCF_029335315.1 Pseudomonas citronellolis | reverse complement strand
GGCGTGAGGCAGCGTAACCGGCTGTTCCCGTTGCGCATCCCGCGCATCTTCGGCGCGCCGCCGACGATCACCGCCAGGTAGTAGACGAAGGCGACTGCGCGGGGCATCCCGGCGTCGCGCAGCATGCGCCGGAACAGGCGGTCGGCGCAGGCCTTGTCCAGCGGCGAGACGTTGAGGAACTGGTAGAGCGCGTCGTGCACCAGGCTGGCGTGGTGCGCCAGGGGCCAGAACACCTGTTTGCGGCGCACCTCGCCGTCGCGGATGCAGGCGACGTCTTCCAGGTGTTCCCACCAGTCCGGCGTGCCGAAGATGGCCAGCCAGTAGAAGGGAATCTTCGGCGAGCAGCCATCCCAGGCGTAGGTGCGTGGCAGCTCGAAGCGGTAGCGCACCTCGCCGCTTCGCAGGTCGACCTCGCTGTGGCCGGGGTTGACGATGATCCGCCCGTCGTGGACCACCAGCCACTCGCTATAGAAATAGCGCCCACGGGCCTCGTCGCAGAACACCGTCAGCGGGAAGTCGATGTAGTTGACCCAGGGGCCGGGGCGGTCGCGGCTGCAGAAGCCCCAGCGCTCCACCGAGGCCGCGCGCGCGGCGCGGATACGCCGCAGGCGCTCGCGGCGGCCGACCAGCTGTGGCAGCAGCACGCCCAGGTAGACCGGCAGCGCGCCAGCCAGCAGGTACTGGATCAACGCCGGCTGCAGCAGCCAGGCCAGGGCCAGCAGGGCGAGGCCGAGCAGCGTGACCAGCAGGTTGGCGAGATGGCGCAGCAGCGGGCGCTGCAGCGGAGGGGCGGCTTGCATGGCGTCCGTTCCGTAGTGGCTCAGGGCCTTGATCTTGCCATCGCGCCGCGACAACTCCTGTCGCCTGCCTGGCACGGTCGTCCCGGCTACCCCTGCATGAACGAATATGTCGCGGCTTGGTAATCCCTTCGCCGCGCAGGCTCGTTAAGCTCGGCAGGTGAATCGTGACCGACCGGTCCGTCCGCCACTACCGGGGCTTTTCCTGCCTGGATTAATGCCCAGCATCTGCTGAACTTGATCGGAAGCCGACGTTCGGCCCTCGGCAGCGCGATTCGCAGTTCGAGAAAGCCCTTGCTTCAACCAATGACAAGCCAAGCGGAGCATTGACCATGGCGTTCTTCACCGCGGCCAGCAAAGCCGATTTCCAGCAGCAACTGCAATCGGCCCTGGCGCAGCACGTCGGCGAAAAGGTGCTGCCACAAGTAGCCCTGTTCGCCGAACAGTTCTTCAGCCTCATCTCCCTCGACGAATTGACCCAGCGCCGCCTGTCCGACCTGGTCGGCTGCACCCTGTCTTCCTGGCGCCTGCTGGAGCGTTTCGACGCCGCCGCGCCGGAAGTCAGCGTCTACAACCCCGATTACGAGAAGCACGGCTGGCAATCCACGCACACCGCCGTGCAGGTGCTGCACCCGGACCAGCCGTTCCTGGTCGACTCGGTACGCATGGAGCTGAACCGCCGCGGCTACAGCATCCACACCCTGCAGACCGTGGTGCTGAGCGTGCGCCGCAACGCCAAGGGCGAGCTGCTGGAGCTGCTGCCGAAGAACAGCCAGGGCAAGGACGTGCGCCACGAGTCGTTGATGTACCTGGAGATCGACCGCGCCTCCCACATCGGTGAGCTGCGCACCCTGGAGAAGAGCCTGCTGGAAGTGTTGGGCGAAGTGCGCGTGGCGGTGGCCGACTTCCCGGCCATGCGCGGCAAGGCCGAGGAGTTGCTGGCCTGGCTCGGCAAGTCGAAGGCCAAGGCGCGCGCCGAGGAAGTCGCCGAAGTGCGGGCGTTCCTCGAATGGCTGCTGAACAACCATTTCACCTTCCTCGGCTACGAGGAATTCACCGTGGTGGACGAGGCCGATGGCGGCCGGGTCAATTATGACGAGAAGTCCTTCCTCGGCGTGACCAAGCTGCTGCGCACCGGCCTGAGCAAGGAAGAGCTGCACATCGAGGACTACGCGGTGGCCTACCTGCGCGAGCCGTTGCTGCTGTCCTTCGCCAAGGCCTCGCATCCCAGCCGCGTGCACCGCCCGGCCTACCCGGACTATGTGTCGATCCGCGAGGTCGACGCCAAGGGCAAGGTGCTGCGCGAGTTCCGCTTCATGGGCCTGTTCACCTCCTCGGTGTACAACGAGAGCGTCAGCCACATCCCCTCGATCCGCGGCAAGGTGGCGGAAGTCGAGCAGCGCTCCGGCTTCGACGCCAACGGCCACCTGGGCAAGGAACTGGCCCAGGTGCTCGAGGTGCTGCCGCGCGACGACCTGTTCCAGACCCCGGCGGACGAGCTGTTCAGCACCGCCATGGCCATCGTGCAGATCCAGGAGCGCAACAAGATCCGCCTGTTCCTGCGCAAGGACCCCTACGGGCGCTTCTGCTATTGCCTGGCCTACGTGCCGCGCGACATCTATTCCACCGAGACGCGGATCAAGATCGAGCAGGTCCTGCGCGAGCGCTTGAAGGCCAGCGACTGCGAGTTCTGGACCTTCTTCTCCGAGTCGACCCTGGCCCGCGTGCAGTTCATCCTGCGCGTCGACCCCAAGACGCGCATCGACATCGACACCAAGCGGCTCGAGGAAGAGGCCATCCAGGCCTGCCGCTCCTGGCAGGACGACTACGCCGCGCTGGTGGTGGAGAACTTCGGCGAAGGGCAGGGCACCAACATCCTCGAGGACTTCCCCAAGGGCTTCCCGGCCGGCTACCGCGAGCGCTTCGCCGCGCACTTCGCGGTGGTCGACCTGCAGCACCTGCTCAGCCTGTCCGACGCCCGCCCGCTGGTGATGAGCTTCTACCAGCCGCTGGCGCAGAGCGACCAGCAACTGCACTGCAAGCTGTACCACGCCGACGCGCCGCTGGCGCTGTCCGACGTCCTGCCGATCCTGGAAAACCTCGGCCTGCGCGTGCTCGGCGAGTTCCCCTACCGCCTGCGCCACAGCAACGGCCGCGAGTACTGGATCCACGACTTCGCCTTCACCTACGCCGAAGGCCTGGATGTGGACATCCAGCAGCTCAACGAGACGCTGCAGGACGCCTTCGTCCACATCGTCAACGGCGACGCCGAGAACGACGCCTTCAACCGCCTGGTGCTGACCGCCGGCCTGCCGTGGCGCGACGTCGCCCTGCTGCGCGCCTACGCGCGCTACCTCAAGCAGATCCGCCTGGGCTTCGACCTGGGCTACATCGCCAGTGCGCTGAACGCCCACGTGGACATCGCCCGCGAACTGGTGCGGCTGTTCAAGACCCGCTTCTACCTGGCCCGCAAGCTCACCGCCGAGGACCTGGAAGACAAGCAGCAGAAGCTCGAACAGGCCATCCTCAGCGCCCTGGACGACGTCCAGGTGCTCAACGAGGACCGCATCCTGCGGCGCTACCTGGACCTGATCAAGGCCACCCTGCGCACCAACTTCTACCAGCCCGACGCCGCCGGCCAGAACAAGGGTTACTTCAGCTTCAAGTTCAACCCCAAGGCGATCCCGGAAATCCCGCGCCCGGTGCCCAAGTACGAGATCTTCGTCTATTGCCCGCGCGTGGAAGGCGTGCACCTGCGCTTCGGCGACGTGGCGCGCGGCGGCCTGCGCTGGTCCGACCGCGAGGAAGACTTCCGCACCGAAGTGCTGGGCCTGGTCAAGGCGCAGCAGGTGAAGAACGCGGTGATCGTGCCCACCGGGGCAAAGGGCGGCTTCATCCCGCGCCGGTTGCCGACCGGCGGCAGCCGCGATGAAATCCAGGCCGAGGCCATCGCCTGCTACCGCATCTTCATCTCCGGCCTGCTGGACATCACCGACAACCTCAAGGAAGGCCAGGTCGTGCCGCCGGCCAACGTGGTGCGCCACGACCCCGACGACCCCTACCTGGTGGTCGCTGCCGACAAGGGCACCGCGACCTTCTCCGACATCGCCAACGGCATCTCCGCCGAATACAACTTCTGGCTGGGCGACGCCTTCGCCTCCGGCGGTTCCGCCGGCTACGACCACAAGGGCATGGGCATCACCGCCCGTGGTGGCTGGGTCTCGGTGCAGCGGCACTTCCGCGAGCGCGGCATCGACGTGCAGAAGGACAGCATCACCGTCATCGGTATCGGCGACATGGCCGGCGACGTGTTCGGCAACGGTCTGCTGATGTCCGACAAGCTGCAGATGGTCGCGGCCTTCAACCACATGCACATTTTCCTCGATCCGAATCCGGACCCGGCGGCGAGCTTCGCCGAGCGCCAGCGCCTGTTCAACCTGCCGCGCTCCAGCTGGGCGGACTACGACGCCAAGCTGATCTCCGCCGGCGGCGGCATCTTCCTGCGCAGCGCCAAGAGCATCACGCTGAGCCCGGAAGTGCGCGCGCGCTTCGACATCCAGGCCGAACGCCTGACCCCCACCGAGCTGATCAACGCGCTGCTCAAGGCGCCGGTCGACCTGCTGTGGAACGGCGGCATCGGCACCTACGTGAAGTCCAGCAAGGAAAGCCACGCCGACGTCGGCGACAAGGCCAACGACGCCTTGCGCGTGGACGGCCGCGAGCTGCGCGTGAAAGTGGTGGGCGAGGGCGGCAACCTTGGCGTCACCCAGCTGGGCCGGGTCGAGTTCGGCCTCAACGGCGGCGCCTGCAACACCGACTTCATCGACAACGCCGGTGGCGTGGACTGCTCCGACCACGAGGTGAACATCAAGATCCTGCTCAACGAGGTGGTGGCCGCCGGCGACATGACCGGCAAGCAGCGCAACAGCCTGCTGGCCGAGATGACCGAGCAGGTCGGCGACCTGGTGCTGGGCAACAACTACAAGCAGACCCAGGCGCTGTCCCTGGCCGAGCGCCGCGCCCGCGAGCGTATCGCCGAGTACAAGCGGCTGATGAACGACCTGGAAAGCCGCGGCAAGCTCGACCGCGCGCTGGAGTTCCTGCCCACCGACGAGGGCCTGGCCGAACGCATCGCCGCCGGCCAGGGCCTGACCCGCGCGGAGCTTTCCGTGCTGATCTCCTGGAGCAAGATCGACCTCAAGGAGCAGCTGCTGGGCTCGCTGGTGCCGGACGACGACTACCTGACCCGCGACATGGAGACGGCCTTCCCGCAGACCCTGGTCGAGACCTTCGGCCCGGCCATGCGCAGGCACCGCCTGAAGCGCGAGATCGTCAGCACGCAGATCGCCAACGACCTGGTCAACCACATGGGCATCACCTTCGTGCAGCGCCTGAAGGAGTCCACCGGGATGACCCCGGCGAACGTCGCCGGCGCCTACGTGATCGTCCGCGACGTGTTCCACCTGCCGCACTGGTTCCGCCAGATCGAGCAGCTCGACTACCAGGTGCCGGCGGAAGTCCAGCTGACCCTGATGGACGAACTGATGCGCCTGGGCCGCCGCGCCACCCGCTGGTTCCTGCGCAGCCGCCGCAACGAACAGGACGCCGCCCGCGACGTGGCTCACTTCGGCCCGCGCATCGCGGCGCTGGGGCTGAAGCTCAACGAGCTGCTCGAAGGCCCGACCCGCGAGCTGTGGCAGGCGCGTTACCAAGCCTACGTCGATGCCGGCGTGCCGGAGCTGTTGGCGCGCATGGTCGCCGGCACCAGCCACCTCTACACCCTGCTGCCGATCATCGAGGCGGCGGACGTCACCGGCCGCGACCCGGCCGAGGTGGCGCGCGCCTACTTCGCCATCGGCAGCGAGCTGGAGCTGACCTGGTACCTGCAACAGATCAGCAGCCTGCCGGTGGAGAACAACTGGCAGGCGCTGGCCCGCGAAGCCTTCCGCGACGATCTCGACTGGCAACAGCGGGCGATCACCGTCTCGGTCCTGCAGATGCAGGATGGCCCGCAAGACATGCGTGAGCGCGTGACCCTGTGGGCCGAGCAGCACCGCACGATGGTGGCGCGCTGGCGCGCCATGCTGGTGGAGCTGCGTGCCTCCAGCAGCACCGACTACGCGATGTACGCGGTAGCCAACCGCGAGCTGGTCGACCTGGCGCAGAGCGGGCAGCACGGCGTCGCCGTAGCCTGATCGACCCGCTTGAGACAGCCCCGCCTCGGCGGGGCTTTCTTTTGCCCGCGATTTGCCGGGGAGGTGCGCAGGACTTTCGGGTTAACTCCAATCAATCGCCGCCGCACCGTAATTCGCCCTGCAATTCGTTGGGTTGGTGTCAAACTTACGGCGACGGTGTTGTGACGTTTCGTCATTAATTTGACGATGTATTGAGTTGTTTCGAGATTTAGTCGACAATTTGACAAATTCCGGGTTGCACCCTTGGTTGTCCTGTCGTGGCCGCCGCTTGCCCTTCCTGAGGCTGGCGGGCCGCGCGGTAGGCAGCGGTCCACGCTCATCGCCGAAAGAACTGGCGCTCAACTACAGGAAGTTGGCAGTGCGTAGCTTGAACCCCTTCAGACCCGTCCGCGTTTCCCACGCCTCCGTCTGCCCGCGCGCGATTGCCGCCCTTCCGGTGCGGGCGCGCCCGGCGCGCACTCAAGATCCCGGCCAGACCGGGCGCTAGGCCACCTGCGTATTTCGCCACGCCCCGACGCGAACGGCAGCAAGCCGCGCCGCACGGGCCGCCACAGTCACAGTGACCAGACCAGTCTTATGCGAAGCCCCGACGAAGTTCTCGATCTGCCGGCCCCTTGGCCACTGCGTTTCCCTGGCCGCCATCCGCGTTCGTTGCGCGCCTGCGGCGCTTTGGTCGCGGGCTTGCTGCTGTGCAGCACGATGGCGCGGGCCGACGACGGCTACGACGCCCTGGTGATCAAGGCGCGCTCCGGTGACTACGCGCCGGCCCTGGATTTTCTCGCCGGCCAGCCGGCCACGCCGCGCTATCTCAACGACCACATCGCCATCGCCGGCTGGGCCGGGCGCGACGCCGAGGTGGTACAGGTCTACGAAGCCAATCGGGGTTCGAAAGCGCTGAGCGCCGACTCGCTGGCCGTGGTGGCGCGCGCCTATCGCAACCTCAAACGCTGGCCGGAGGCCCTGGCGGCGTACCGCGGCGGCCAGGCCCTGGCGCCCAGGCTCGGCGCCCTGCGCGTCGGCGAAGTGATGACCCTGGCCGACGCCGGGCAGAGCGAAGAAGCCCTGCGCCGTGGCCAGGACCTGGTCCGCGACCTGCCGCAGGACCCCGATGCACGCATCGCCCTGGCCTATGTGCATACCCGCGCCGGCCGGCGCTACGCCGCGCTCTTCGAGCTGGACAAGGCCCGCGAGCTGGCGCCGGACAAGGCCTACGTGCAGCGCGAGTACCTGCGCGGCCTGGAGGGCGCGCACCTGGCGGAACCGGCACTGCGCATCGGTACCGCCCGGCCTGGGCTGATCGACGAGGCCCAGGCGCGGCGCCTGCAGGCCGACGCCCTGGCTCGCGAAGTGCGCTTCGCTCAGCTTCCGGCGCGCCGTGAGGTCGATCGCTTCGAAGTCGCCGACCGTGCCATCGCCAGCTCCGCGCGCCTGATGCAGCAGTGGGCCGAGCAGCCCGAGGCCAAGCTCGAGCGCAACCGCGTGCGCGTCGATCGGCTTGGCGCGCTGCATGCCCGCGTGCGCATGCAGCAGGTGGTCGACGAATACGAGCAACTGCTCAAGGAGCAGGTCGCCGTGCCGGCCTACGCCGAGCGCTGGGTCGCCGGCGCCTACCTGTACCTGCGCCAGCCGGAGACGTCCGCCGACCTCTACCGCAAGGTGCTGGCCAGCGATTCGCCGAAGGACCCGGAGTGGATGGACGACAACCAGGGGCTGTTCTACGCCCTGGTGGAGTGCGAGCAGTTGAGCCAACTGCAGCCGATGGCCGACCAGTTGGTGGCGCAGCAGCCGGTGCTGCTGTATTCCCAGGGGGCGCCCGCCGGGCACCCCAACGAGAACCGCCTGGACGCGAAGATCCTGCAGGCCAACGCCTACCTGTTCAATGACCAGCTGCCCCAGGCGCAGCAGGCTTTCGAGGAACTCTCTCACGCGGCGCCGGCCAACGGCGGCCTGCGCACCGGGCTCGCCGGCGTCTACTCGGCGCGCGGCTGGCCGCGCCGCGCCGAGTCCGAGCTGAAGAGCGCCGAGGCCCTCGGCCCGCGCGACCTCGGCGTGGAAGTGGCGCAGGGCAACACCGCCCTGGAACTGCAGGAGTGGCGCCAGGCCGACCTGCTCGCCGACGACGTCATTCAGCGCTTCCCCGAGCAGCTCTCGGCGCAGCGCCTGGACAAGCTGCGCAAGGTGCAGCACATGTTCGAACTGCGCGTCAGCGCCTACGACGGCCACAGCACCGGTGGCGGCGAGGCGGTCGGCGACCGCGACTTCGGCATCGACAGCGTGCTCTACAGCCCGCCGATCGACGAGAACTGGCGGGTCTTCGGTGGCGTCGGCTATGCCACCGGCGACTTCGTCGAAGGCACCGGCCACTACCGCTACCAGCGCGCCGGCGTGGAGTGGCGCGAGCGCGGCAACACCCTCGAGGGCGAGCTGTCGCACAACGACTATGGCGACGGCGACAAAGCCGGCGCGCGCCTGGCCGGCAGCCACGAGATCGACGATCACTGGCAGTACGGCTGGAGCGCCGACTACCTGTCGCGCGAGACGCCATTGCGCGCGCTCAACAGCGGCATCCGCTCCAACGCGGTCGGCGCCTGGCTGGGCTGGCGCCAGGACGAAACCCGCGAGTGGAAGCTCAGCGCCACGCCGCAGCACTTCAGCGACGGCAACCAGCGCGTCGGCCTGGTCTGGACCGGCAAGCAGCAGGTCTACAGCCAGCCCTACCTGAAAGCCGACCTCGGCCTGGAAGTGGGCGCCAGCCACAACAGCAAGTCGGACGACGTGCCCTACTTCAACCCCAAGCGCGACCTCAGCGTGCTGCCGACCCTGGACCTGGACCACATCCTCTACCGCCGCTACCAGACGGTCTGGAGCCAGCAGGCGCAGTTCGGCGTCGGCACCTACACCCAGCAGAACCATGGCACCGACCCCATCGCCCTGATCGGCTACGGGCAGCGCCTGAAGTTCGACGATCGCTTCGACGGTGGCATCAACCTCACCGCCATGAGTCGCCCCTACGACGGCGACCGCGAGCTGGACTTCCGCCTGATGCTCGACATCAACTACCGCTTCTAAGGGCACCCGACATGAGCGCCTTCTTCCGTACCTTCTGCTTCTGCCTGGCCGCGCTGCTGGCCGGCTGCGCCGCCGAGGCGCCGCCATTCGTGGCGCCCAAGGAGCGCCCCGTGGCGGTGAGCGAATCGCCCTGGCCGGCCGGCCGCCTGCTGACCCTGGCCTACCACGACGTCGAGGACGACGATTCCAACCAGGCCTACATCACCACCCGCACCGCGCACCTGATCGACCAGTTGGCCTGGCTCCGCGAGCAGGGCTTCCACGCCGTCTCGGTGGACCAGATCCTCGCCGCCCATGAGGGCCGCGCGCCGCTGCCGGACAAGCCCGTACTGCTCAGCTTCGACGACGGCTACAGCAGCTTCTACACCCGCGTGCTGCCGGTGCTGAAGGCCTACGACTGGCCGGCGGTGATGGCCCCGGTCGGCGTCTGGATGAAGACCCCGGCCAACCAGCCGGTGGACTTCGGCGGCTTGCCCAGCCCGCGCCAGCGCTTCCTCACTGTCGACCAGGTGCGCGAAGTGGCGCAGTCCAACCTGGTGGAGATAGGCGCGCACACCTACGCCTCGCACCTGGGCCTGCAGGGCAATCCCCAGGGCAACACGCTGCCGGCGGCGGCCAACCGGCTGTACCTGCCCGCCGAGAAACGCTACGAGACCGACGCCGAATTCCGCCAGCGCCTGGACAAGGACGTCGGCTCGATCAGCGCCACCCTCCAGGGCATCACCGGCAAGGCCCCGCGCGTCTGGGTCTGGCCCTATGGCGCGGCCAACGGCAGCACCCTGCAGATCGCCAGCGAGCACGGCTACAGCCTGGCGCTGACCCTCGACGACGGTATCGGCAGTGTCGATAACCTGCGCGACCTGCCGCGCTACCTGGTCAACGGCGACCCGGAGATCGACGAGTTCGCCTCCGACATGAACCTCATCCAGGAACGTAGTCCGATGCGCGTCGCTCACGTCGACCTGGACTACGTCTACGACCCGGACCCGGCGCGTACCGACGCCAACCTCGGCAAGCTGGTGCAGCGCATCGCCGACCTGGGCATCAACACCGTGTTCCTGCAAGCCTTCGCCGACCCCAAGGGCGACGGCAACATCCATGAGCTGTACTTCCCCAACCGTCACCTGCCGATGCGCGCCGACCTGTTCAACCGGGTCGCCTGGCAACTGCGCAGCCGCGGCGGAGTGGCGGTGTACGCCTGGATGCCGGTGCTGGCGTTCGACCTCTCCGCCGACCTGCCGAGGGTGCAGGCCTGGGACCCGAAGACCGGCGCCAGCGCCGTGGACCCGAAGCAGTACCGGCGCCTTTCGCCGTTCGACCCGCGGGCGCGCCAGCAGATCGGCGAGATCTACGAGGACCTGGCCAGGCACGCCAGCTTCCGCGGCATCCTGTTCCACGACGACGCGCTGCTCTCCGACTTCGAAGACGCCAGCCCCGCGGCCCTGGCCGCCTATCGAGAAGCCGGGCTGCCGGGCGACCTGGCGGCGCTGCGCGGCGACGAGCAGACCCTGCAGCGCTGGACGCGCTTCAAGAGCCGCTACCTGGTCGACTTCACCCGCGAGCTGGCCGGCAAGGTCCGCGCGATTCGCGGTCCGCAGGTGAAGACCGCACGCAACATCTTCGCCGAGCCGATCCTCGATCCGCAGGCCGAAACCTGGTTCGCGCAGAACCTCGACGACTTCCTCGGCGCCTACGACTGGACCGCGCCCATGGCCATGCCGCTGATGGAAGGGGTGGACGTGGCCCATTCCAACGCCTGGCTCGACGGCCTGGTGCGCCAGGTGGCCAAGCGCCCCGGCGGCCTGGAGCACAGCGTCTTCGAGCTGCAGGCACGCGACTGGCGCGCCGGCCAGCTGAAGCCGATCGACGCGCAGCAGCTCGCCGATTGGATGAAACGTCTGCAATGGAACGGGGTCCGTCACTACGGGTACTACCCGGACGACTTCCTCAACGACCAGCCGGCGCTCAAGGTCATCCGCCCGGCGTTCTCCTCATCCTGGTATCCGAAACTATGACTGATCGTCTCGTAGCCCTGCTGATCCTGGTGGTGATACTGGGCGGCCCCATCGGTGTAGCGCTGATCGCCACGGGCGAGCTGCTGCTCAACTTCGTGTTCTTCTACCCGCTGTTCATGTCGGCGCTGTGGATGTCCGGCGGCGCCTACTTCTGGCTGCACTGGGAGCGCCACTGGCCCTGGCGCGAAGCGCTGCCGGCGCTCAAGGGCGAACCGCTGGTGAGCATCCTCATCCCTTGCTACAACGAGGGCGAGAACGCTCGCGAGACCATAGGCGCGGCGCTGGCGCAGCGCTATGCGAACATCGAAGTGATCGCCATCAACGACGGTTCCCGCGACAACACCGGCGAAGTGCTCAACGAGCTGGCGGCGCAGCACCCGCGGCTGCGCGTGCTGCACCTGGCGCAGAACCAGGGCAAGGCCATCGGCCTGCGCATGGGTGCGCTGGCGGCGCACAGCGAATACCTGGTGTGCATCGACGGCGACGCGCTGCTCGACCCCGACGCGGTGGCCTACCTGGTGGCGCCGCTGATCGACAACCCGCGGGTCGGCGCGGTCACCGGCAACCCGCGCATCCGCACGCGCTCGACCCTGGTCGGCCGCGTACAGGTCGGTGAGTTCTCCTCGATCATCGGCCTGATCAAGCGCACCCAGCGCGTCTATGGCCGGGTCTTCACGGTCTCCGGGGTGGTCGCCGCGTTCCGTCGCAGCGCGTTGAACCGGGTCGGCTTCTGGAGCCCGGACATGATCACCGAGGACATCGACATCAGCTGGAAGCTGCAGCTGGACCATTGGGGGATTTTCTACGAGCCGCGCGCGCTCTGCTGGATCCTCATGCCCGAGACCCTGCGCGGGCTGTGGAAGCAGCGCCTGCGCTGGGCCCAGGGTGGCGCCGAGGTGCTGCTGAGGAACATCCGCAGCATCTGGCGCTGGCGCCTGCGCTACATGTGGCCGCTGCTGGTGGAGTTCTGCCTGTCGGCCGCCTGGGCCTTCACCTTCGCCCTGACCATCCTGCTCTGGGGGCTCGGTCGCGCGGTCGAGCTGCCGCCGGGGCTGCGGGTCGACAGCATCATGCCGCCGGCCTTCACCGGCATGGTGCTGGCGGTGGTCTGCCTGATGCAGTTCGGCCTGAGCCTGCTGATCGAGCGGCGCTACGAGAAAGGCCTGGTCGGCTCGTTGTTCTGGGTCATCTGGTATCCCTTCGCCTTCTGGCTGGTGACCCTGATGACCACCCTGGTGAGTTTCCCCAAGGTCATGCTCAAGGTGCGTCAGCAGCGCGCGCGCTGGACCAGCCCGGACCGCGGGATCAAGAGGAGTACCCCGACATGAGCCTGATCAAGACCCCGCAGCACTGGCTGCACGTAGCCATCGACGGCGCGCTCACGCTGGGCGCCTGGGCGAGCTTCGTCTACTTGCTGGTGCGTGGTTTCGAGGCGATGGCGGACGCGTCGCGCAACGGGCCGCAACTGGACTTCCTGCACGAGCTGATCCGCACTTGCGGCACCCTGGCGGCCTACGCCCTGTGCGCCACCCTGATCGGGTTGCTGTTGTTCGCCTGGGCCAAGTACAACGAGATACGTGCGCGGCGTTACGCGCGCCGTCAGCGCATGCCGGACATCAGCGCGCAGACTCTGTCGAAGAGTTTTCGCATCACCTCGGAAACCTACCTGCGCCTGCGCGCGCAACAGGTGCTGACGCTGCACAACGACCAGGTCGGCGACCTGATCTGGGTGGAGGAGCATATCCGCGAGGATGGAGAGGACGCCGCCCGCAGGAGCAGCGAGACCAGCGAAGTCTGAGCCGGGGGATCAGCTGCCGGTGTCGTCGTGGTGCGGTTCGGTCAGGGCGCGGCGGTAGCGGGCGAACAACTGGCTGTCCATCTTGCTGGCGCTCAGCGCCTTGACCGCGAAGGCCTTGACCTCATCGTTGCTGTACACATGCTGCTCGTCGCTGGGCGCGGGCTGGCCAGCGCAGCCCACCAGAACGGGAGCGGCCAGCAGCAGGCTGCAGAGGGATCGGAACATGAGGTTTTCACCCGGGGCTTGGTAGTGGGGATGTACAAAGGCTAGCGAAGGCCCGGCATCCTGGGAAATCAAGCCGGTCGATAGTCGCTATCGTCGGCCCGAGTTCCGACACCCGGAAGCCGCGGAAGGTTCCCCGGGCCAGCAAGACGCGGCGAATCCGGGTATCCTGCGGCGCCGTCAGACTTCCTCAGGATCGCACCATGCAAGAGCAACTCGTCGAACTCATCACCCTTATCAGCTCCGGCTGCCTGGGCGAGGACGAGATCCGCCAGATCGCCACGGACGCCGCGGCGGCCTACGCCGACGCGGGGGCTTTCCTGGCCGCCAATCCGGACATCAACTACGACGACAGTTTCCCCATCCCGCTCGGCGAGTGGGTGGTGGTCGGCAGCCTGCCGGACATCGTGCTGTTCCAGGGGGACAGCTACAAGGAGCTGTTCGAGGGCATTCGCGCGTCTTTCGACCCGAGCGTGAGCTTCGTCCTGCAGGCCAAGCAGCTGCAGAAGGCCGACGCCCTGACCGCGCTGAAACGCATCCAGGTCCAGCTTTCGGCGCTGTACCCGGAGAAGGGCGGCTACGTGCTGCTGAACTTCAGCGAGCCGCTGGATGACGAACTGCAGGCGGTGCTGGTGTACCGCCAGGACCTGGAGCGGGTCATGCAGTTGTGCGTGGAGGTCGGCATTCCCGCCGAGCCAGCCCTCGAGGCGCTGCAACGCGACAGCGAGGCCTGAGGGCGCGTCACTCTCGCTGCGGATGGAAAAGCTGAGCGTTGCGTGGCAGCCAGCGGTAATAGAAGTGGAACTCGAACAGGCGCGGGTGGCGGCACCGGCAGTGGGTGGCCTGGCCGTCGCACTCGGGTTCGCGCATTTCCAGCAGCCCCATGTGCACGAAGGGCCGCAGCGCCTGGCACTCGTCGTCGCCCAGGCGAACCGGCCGGCCGCGCACCAGGTCGGTGACGTGCTGACACAGCCGGGGCAGTTCCAGGTCACTCATGGCGTAGGTCCCTTCTCCGCAAGCTGAAGGAATGCTCTTAGATCCACCAGGCGTTGTCCGTCAAAATCGCGCATCGGCAACTTGCCCTGGGCGATCCAATCCTCCAGAACCCCCATTCTATCGGACATGCCGAGCATTTCCGCGAAACGCTCCAGGGTCAGAAAATAGTTTTGGCCCCCGGTATCGGGGCGGAAGGATTCTTTTTCTTTCATGCGGCTTCCTGCACCATCGCCAAGGCTGATCGGGAGGGGAATGTCGTCAAGCCCTTCCGATAATATCCTAAATATTAGGGAAAACTATTGGTATCCCCTATGCCCGGAAATGGATTACACATGGATAAGAAACGTTTCCTGTTTACCGCTGGAGAAAGGCTACGTGGCCTGCGTGCCCTGACCGGTCTCAAGCGCCCTGCGTTCGGCAAGATCGTCGGCATGAAGGCGAAAACCATCGAGAATATCGAGCGCGGCGTACAACGCATGCGCGACGAGGATTTCGAGCGGGTGTGCACTCATTTCCCCGACTTCACCCGCTGGATCGCCTACGAAGGTCCGGTCGACCGCGTGGAGGTGGAGTGGAAGGTCGCCGACTCGGCGCAACGCGCCGCCGTCTACCTGGTGGAGCAGCATCCCGGTCTGCTGCGCAGCGCCGACCTCGACCTGGAAGAGTGGCGCTCCCGCCATGCCGCGGTGCTGCAAGGCCTGCGCGAAGACCCGGGGCGCTGGCTGACCGAGGAGTGGCTGGACGACGAGGAAGAGGAAGGCTCGGCGGACGAAGACGAGTAACCCTATGCGGGGCGTTCGCGACAGGCGCGCAGATAGGCCAACTGGTCGGGCGCGCCGATCGCCCGCAGGCCGGCGCCGAATTCGTCGGCCTGGGGGTGATCCTTGGGTAGCAGCAGGGACTCCGGTGTCTCGCTGTTGAACAGCCCGAAGCGCGCGTAGGGCAGACCGGTATCGAGCAGCAGCCCCATGAAACCGGGGTCGCTCCAGGCCTGGGTCGGCATCGCCAGCATGTGGTAGCGACGCTCCAGGTCGTCCAGCGCGGCGCTTTGCAGGGCGAAGCGCTGGAGCCGCGCCGGCAGCCGCAGCTCCAGGCCGCGACGGCGGGCGTAGGCCACGGCGCAGGCGAATTCGGCCGGGTGGCTGTCGCATTCCAGGAACAGTCGCTGGCCGTGCCAGTCGGCCTGGCGCAGGTGAAGCGGCGCCTTGCGTTCGTAGCCGGGCACGGCCAGACCGAGGGCCTTGGCGAAATCCTTGTAGCTGATGATGCGCACCTTGCGCCCGGCGTCGCTGGCGGCCAGCGCCTCGAAGTCCGGTAGCGCGCTGTCGGCCAGCGCGCCGCGGCCATACAGACCATCCACCTCACGCAGGTCGACCTCGAGATCGCTATGCTGCTGCGCCGCCACCAGCTTCTTCAGGGTGGCGTGGGCGCGCGCCTTGTCTTCCTGCACCGGGCCGGACAGCGCGCCGCGCGGCAGGTCGATCAGGCGGTACAGGGGCGCCCCGGATTGCCAGCCGATGCCACCGGCTGACGGTGCCGGCGCGCTGAAGCTCAGCGCCAGGGCGCGGGTGCGTTGCGTGACCTTGTGCACGTCGGCCGCGCCCAGACCAAGGCGTTGTGCGATGGCGACGAGACGCTGGGCCATGCTGCGGGGTTGGTTCATGTTCGACGGAAAGCTCCTGATACCCGGCGGACAGCCCTAAGCATAGGTAAGCCGACGCCGGTTGCGCTGCCATTCCCTGACAATATTTACCTCCTGCTGGATGCGTCGCCGTGACCCGGCGCGAAGCGCCGTCGCCGCCTCGCGCCGGAGCTGGCCGGGCGGCTATACTAACGCCCCATTTTGCCGACCGATGCCCGACCATGTATAGCCTGGCCCGCGAGCTGCTGTTCAAACTGTCCCCGGAAACCTCCCACGAACTGTCCATCGACCTGATCGGCGCCGGCGGCCGCCTGGGGCTCAACGGCCTGTTCTGCGGCAAACCGGCGAGCTTGCCGGTGCAGGTCATGGGCATCGAGTTCCCCAACCCGGTGGGCCTGGCCGCCGGCCTGGACAAGAACGGCGACGCCATCGACGGTTTCGGCCAACTGGGCTTCGGCTTCGTCGAGATCGGCACCGTCACCCCGCGCCCGCAGCCGGGCAACCCCAAGCCGCGGCTGTTCCGCCTGCCGCAGGCCACCGCGATCATCAACCGCATGGGCTTCAACAACCTCGGCGTCGATCATCTGGTGGAGCGGGTCAAGGCCGCGAAGTACCGTGGCGTGCTGGGCATCAACATCGGCAAGAATTTCGATACCCCGGTCGAGCGCGCGGTGGACGACTACCTGATCTGCCTGGACAAGGTCTATGCCCACGCCAGCTACGTCACGGTCAACGTCAGCTCGCCGAACACCCCGGGGCTGCGCAGCCTGCAGTTCGGCGATTCGCTCAAGCAACTGCTGGAAGCCTTGCGCCAGCGCCAGGAAGACCTGGCCGAACGGCATGGCCGGCGCGTGCCGCTGGCGATCAAGATCGCCCCGGACATGAGCGACGAGGAAATCGTCATGGTCGCCGCCGCACTGGTGGAGGCGGGCATGGACTCGGTGATCGCGACCAACACCACCTTGGGCCGCGAAGGCGTAGAGGGCCTGCCGTTCGGCGACGAGGCCGGCGGCCTGTCGGGCGCGCCGGTGCGCGAGAAGAGCACGCACACCGTCAAGGTGCTGGCCGGCGAGCTGGCCGGGCGCCTGCCGATCATCGCCGCCGGTGGCATCACCGAAGGCGCCCACGCGGCGGAGAAGATCGCTGCCGGGGCCAGCCTGGTGCAGATCTACTCCGGCTTCATCTACAAGGGGCCGGCGCTGGTCCGCGAGTCGGTGGACGCCATCGCCGCGGCGCAGCGGGCGGGTAAATAAAAAGGGCTCCTCTCGGAGCCCTTGGGCTTGCGCCCTGCCGTCCGGATGGGACGGCCTTGGGGAAATCGGTGTGATCCTTGGTCAGCTAGTGGCGTGTTGCATCTGATTCAGACGTTGAAGACCGGCCGTGCCGGTGAGGCCATCCCAGTTGTCGCCGCGACCCTCGCGCCAGCCATTGAGCCAGGACTGCCGGGTGGTGGGATGGGTGAAAGGACAGAGGTCGCGAGACTTGCCACTGATGCCGTACTGGTAACCGCGCATAAAGGCTCTTTCCAACGGATCACGCTTGAGTCTTCTCATAGGGTGTTGCCCTCACTTGTTGACTGTTATGTCCCGTTGGCCCCCTGGGGAGGCCTGGCGGACGATTCCGCCAAAAAATGGGTTCCGTTGCCGGCGTGACGGACCCCGCCCGACACCTTTGCGGTGACGGGTTAAGCTGAGTTCTAAACCATGGGCTTTGCGCCTGTGAACAATCGTTTTGTCATAAAGACTTAACTCTTATGGGCTCAGGCCATAAGTTTTTTTCGCCAGGCGACCGGGCAAATTGCCCGAAACCGCATGGCCAGCGGCCTGGGCGAAATGGGCTGGCAAACGGCCAGAACTCCCGGCGCGATGCTTGCGCCGACGAGCGGGCGAGTGGCTGCGACCTCCCGTCACGGTGCCGGGAAACCTTTTGAAATGAATCATGGCCGGATGCCAGCGCATTGGCGCAACATCCGGCGACGGGGCCCAAGGGCCCCACTGGAAAGGGCTTCGGCCCGGGAATTGCGATGTCCGAACACTACGAACTCTTCCTCACCTGCCCCAAGGGGCTCGATGGCCTGCTGCTCGACGAGGCCCAGGCCCTGGGCCTGAGCGATGCGCGTGCGCAGGTGTCTGCGGTGCGCGGCAGCGGTGACCTGGAGACGGCCTACCGGCTGTGCCTCTGGTCGCGCCTGGCGAACCGCGTGCTGCTGGTGCTGGCGCGTTTCCCAGTGGCCAATGCCGAGGAGCTGTACCTGGGTGTCAACGCGGTCAGTTGGGGCGACCACCTCGACCCGGGCGGCAGCCTCGCCGTGGAGTTCAGCGGCAAGGGCTCGGGCATCGACAACACTCACTTCGGCGCGCTCAAGGTCAAGGACGCCATCGTCGACAACCTGCGCGCCCAGTACGGCCGGCGGCCGACAGTGGACAAGGTCAACCCGGACATCCGCGTGCACCTGCACCTGGATCGTGGCCAGGCGGTATTGTCCCTCGACCTTTCCGGACACAGCCTGCACCAGCGCGGCTATCGCCTGCAACAAGGTGCCGCGCCGCTGAAGGAAAACCTCGCCGCCGCCATCCTGATCCGCGCCGGCTGGCCGCAGTTGGCCGCCGAGGGCGGGGCGCTGTCCGACCCTATGTGCGGGGTCGGCACATTCCTGGTCGAGGCCGGGCTGATGGCCGCCGACATCGCGCCGAACCTCAAGCGCGAGCGCTGGGGTTTCGACAAGTGGCTGGGCCACGTCCCGGTCACCTGGCGCAAGCTGATGGCCGAGGCCGAGCAGCGCGCCGCCGCCGGCCTGGCGCGCACGCCGCTGTGGATTCGCGGCTACGAGGCGGACCCGCGGCTGATCCAGCCGGCGCGCAACAACATCGAGCGCGCCGGGCTGGCCGAGTGGATCAAGGTCTACCAGGGCGAGCTGGCCACCTTCGAACCGCGTCCGGACAAGGGCCAGCGCGGCCTGGTGGTATGCAACCCGCCCTATGGCGAGCGCCTGGGCGACGAGGCCAGCCTGCTGTATCTCTACCAGCACCTGGGCGAACGCCTGCGCCAGGCCTGCCTGGGTTGGAGCGCCGCGGTCTTCACCGGCGCGCCTGAACTGGGCAAGCGCATGGGCATCCGTAGCCACAAGCAGTACGCTTTCTGGAACGGCGCGCTGCCGTGCAAGCTGCTGATGTTCACCGTCGAGCCGCGTCAGTTCGTGACCGGCGAGCGGGGGGGCGAGCCTCGCCAGGAAGGCGCGCCGCAGGCGCCGGTGGAGCCGGCGCGGCTGAGCGAGGGCGGGCAGATGTTCGCCAACCGCCTGCAGAAGAATCTCAAGCAGCTGGGCAAGTGGGCCAAGCGCGAGAAGATCGAATGCTACCGCGTGTATGACGCGGACATGCCGGAATACGCCCTGGCCGTGGACCTCTACCGCGACTGGGTACACGTGCAGGAATACGCCGCGCCCAAGTCCATCGACCCGGCCAAGGCCCAGGCCCGTCTGCTCGACGCCCTGGCGGCGCTGCCGCAGGCCCTCGGCATTCCCACCGAGCGCATCGTCATCAAGCGTCGCGAACGCCAGGCTGGCAAGAAACAGTACGAGCGGCAGAACAGCGAAGGCCGCTTCATGGAAGTGGAGGAGGGTGGCGTCCGCCTGCTGGTGAACCTCACCGACTACCTGGACACCGGGCTGTTCCTCGACCACCGGCCGATGCGCCTGCGTCTGCAGCGCGAGGCCGCCGGCAAGCGCTTCCTCAACCTGTTCTGCTACACCGCGACGGCCACCGTGCACGCCGCCCGTGGCGACGCCCGCAGCACCACCAGCGTCGACCTGTCGAAGACCTACCTGGACTGGGCGCGGCGCAATCTCTCGCTCAACGGTTTTTCCGACAAGCAGAAGCTGGTGCAGAGCGACGTGATGGAGTGGCTGCGCGCGGACCGTGGCGAATATGACCTGATCTTCATCGACCCGCCGACCTTCTCCAACTCCAAGCGCATGGAAGGGGTGTTCGACGTGCAGCGTGACCAGGTGGAGCTGATCGACCTGGCCATGACCCGCCTGGCCAAGGGCGGCGTGCTGTACTTCTCGAACAACTTCCGCAAGTTCGAGCTGGATGCCGGCGTGATGGCGCGCTACCAGGTCGAGGACATCAGCGCCCAGACCCTGGACCCGGACTTCGCCCGCAACCCGAAGATTCATCGGGCCTGGCGCATCAGCGCACGCTGAGAACCAGCCTACGATCTGCTGCGCGTCGGCATAACGGCGTTAAAAACAGGCGAGTGAGGCTCATTCAGCGGCCTAAACTCGAACGCGAGCCCGGTCCGTCACTCGCCTGTTTTGACTCGCTGCGCTCGCCCTTCGGCTGTTGCTCCCGTTGGTCGTTGCGCCTTGTTCTGCTCTGGCTCGCGAGATCGTAGACAGGTTCTGGAGGGCTCGCGGCCGGGATTACTGGCCGCGAGTGGAGGCGTAGAGGTCGAGCAGCACCTGGTCGAGGATGGACGAGGCGCCCCACGGCCGGTTGCTGTTGAGGATCGCCACCACCACCCAGTTGTTGCCGCGCGCGTCGCGGCTGAAGCCGGCCAGTGCGCGAACGGTGTTGAGGGTGCCGGTCTTGACGTGGGCCTCGCCGGTCATCGGGGTGTGGCGCAGGCGTTTGCGCATGGTGCCGTCGACCCCCACGATCGGCAGCGAGGAGATGTACTCCGACGCATAGGGGCTGTGCCAGGCCGCTTGCAGCATGGCCGCCATCTCGCGGGCGCTGACCCGCTCGTCGCGCGACAACCCGGAACCGTTCTCCATCACCAGGTGCGAGGCGGTGATGCCCTTGCGCGCCAGCCACTGGCGGATCACCCGCTGCGCCGCCTTGCTGTCGTCGCCGTCGGCGCTGGTGCGGTTCTGCGCGCCGATGCTGAGGAACACCTGGCGGGCCATGGTGTTGTTACTGAACTTGTTGATGTCGCGGATGATGTCCACGGTGTCCGGCGACAGCGCGCGGGCCAGCAGGGTGGCGCTCTTCGGCACCGCGCCTTCGCGATCACGGCCGCTGATGCTGCCACCCAGTTCCTGCCAGATGCCGCGGATGGCGCCGGCGGTGTAGGCGGGGTGGTCGAGCAGCGACATGTAGGTCTGCGCGCTGCAGCCGCGCGGAATCTCGCCGGCGGCCACCAGCGCGGTGCCGTCGGCGCGGGTTTCCGGCACGAAACGCAGCTTCGGCCAGGCCGGGCAGGTCGCCGGTCCGGTGACCTTGACCTGGTTCTCCAGGCGCACGTTGGCCAGCGGCGGGTCCATCATCACCGAAGCCTGGTTGCCTTCGGCGCGCACGACCAGGCGCACGCTCTTCAGGTTGACCATCGCCGCATCCGGGCCGACCAGGAAGGGCTTGTTGTCGTCGCCGCCGTCGTCGTTGAACACCGGCAGTTGCGGCTGGTTGAAGTAGCTGCGGTCGAGCACCAGGTCGCCGTTGACCTTGAGCACGCCGTTGGCGCGCAGGTCGCGCATCATCAGCCAGAGCTTCTCCAGGTTCAGCTTGGGATCACCGCCGCCCTTGAGGTAGAGGTTGCCGTTGAGCACGCCGTCCTGCAGCTTGCCGTCGGTGTAGAACTCGGTTTTCCACTGGTAGGTGGGGCCCAGCAGTTCGAGCGCCGCGTAGGTGGTGAACAGCTTCATGGTCGAAGCCGGGTTCACCGAGACGTCGGCGTTGAAATAGGTCGCCTGGCCCGGCCCGTCGAGGGGAATCATCACCAGCGACAGGGCGTCGTCGTTCAGCTTGCTGGCCTTGAGCGCCTTTTCCACGCGTTCGGGCAGGCTGGACTTGGTTGGAGCGGCCAGGGTGGGCAGGGCGAAGGGCAGCAGGGTGGCGAAGGCGAGAACACGCAGAGACTTGAACATATGCAAAGGTGAAATCCCGATTCAGGGCATTGACATGAAAGGGTGACAAAAACGAAACACAGACAATAGACGATTCCGCCAGCGTCTACGGAATGCGCCGGCGCATTATGCCGTAAGCCGTTCGCGGATGCGCTGGGCTTTCGTGGTGGGTGCGCGTGGGAGCGCAGGCACTAAGCTGCTAGAGTGCCGTCCGGCGCAGCGGCGATCCGCCCAGGCGCGCCGACCGTCATAGCCAACCGAGGAGAGTCGCCAAATGGCCAGCAATCGTTCCCGTCGCCTGCGCAAGAAACTCTGCGTCGATGAATTCCAGGAACTGGGCTTCGAGTTGAGCCTGACCTACCGCGAAGGGTTGGACGGCAAGGCGGTGCAGGGCTTCCTGGCGCGCTTCGTGGACGAGGCCATGGACGCCAATGGCCTGGCGTACACCGGTTGCGACGATTTCGGCTTCGTTTGCCTGGCGCGCCGTGGCTCGGTCGAAGAGGCGCAGCGTCAGGCGGTGGAGAGCTGGCTGAAGCAACAGCCGGAGCTCGATGGCAGCACGGTCAGCGCGCTGCAGGACGCCTGGTACCCCGATCAGCCCATCCACGCGCCGGGCTGATCGAGCGGCGTCCCTATCCGTCAGTAGGGCGGATGCGGGGCCGTTTCCCGATCGAGCCGGGCATGGCCGGCCACTGCCATGGGCAGATGCTGGGCGCCGGGCCAGTTGCGGAACTCGTGCTCGGATAGCGGCTCGGCGAAGAGGAAACCCTGGCCCAGCTGGCAGCCGAGTTCACGAAGGCGCTGCAACTGCTGCGGCGACTCTATGCCTTCGGCCACCACTCGCAGCTTCAGGTGGCGCGCGAGCGCCATGGTGCTGGCGATCGACTCGTAGGCCCGCGGGTTTTCCTGCATGTCGCGAATGAACGAGGCGTCCAGCTTGATCTCGTTGCACGGCAGGTCGCACAGCCGCTGCAGCGACGAATAGCCGGTGCCGAAGTCGTCGATCGAGATGTTGCAACCCAGCAGGCGCAGGCGCGTGAGATTCTCCAGGCTGGCCAGCGGGGTGGCCGCCAGGCCGCCCTCGATGATCTCGATGGTCAGGCTGGACGGCTCGACGCCGCTCTGCCGCAGGCGCTCTTCCAGGCTGGCGGCCAGGTTGGACTGCTGCAGTACCTCCAGGTCCATGTTGATCGACAGATCCGGACAGCGCCCCTGCTGGCGTTCGCCGCGGGCGAACGCCAGCGCCTGGGTGAGTACCTGCTCGAACAGCTCCGGCAGCAGTTTCATCTGGCGCACCGCCGCGAGGAAATAGGCCGGCCGTAGCAGACCATGGACCGGGTGATCCCAGCGCACCAGGACCTCGGCGCCCACGGTTTCCAGGGTGTCCAGGTTGACCTTGGGCTGGTAGTAGGCCTTCAGTTCCTGGTTGCGCATCGCCCGCCAGACTTCCAGCGCGGAGGGGGTTGGGCGGTTTTCCTTCGGGGTCTCGCCCGGCTCCGTGCAGTACTGCTTCAGGCGCGCCTGCAGGAAGCCGATCTGCAGTGGCTTGCTGAGTTCGCCGATAACCGCCAGGCCATGCAGCGTGGCGATGTGGACGATGGCGCGGCGCAGATCGGCCGGGATGTCGCTCACCACCACGATGGCCCGGACCAGCTGTTCATGGGCCGCCAGGCGCAGGAAAGTGATCAGGTCCATGCCGGGCAGGCGTACATCGCAAATGGCGATCTCGACGCCGCCGTGTTGCCTGAGCTGCTCCATGGCGCTGTCGCCGTCGGCGGCGGCCAGCACCCGCTCGTACCCGAGGACCTGCAGGCCATGCACGGTCGCTTCCCGCAGGAACGCGTGATCCTCCAGTACCAATAGGCTCGGTGGTGTCGAAGTATTCATTGGTGGATATACCGAATGACGAGAACTGTCGAAGTTTGCCGGCAGCGGGCATTTAATGAATCAAAACTAATCCATTTTTTTTGTAGGAATATGCTGGCGGAAAGTAATTGAAAAATCGAATGAAGTCAGATGTTTATGTTTGTTGTAAGAATATATCTTTAATTTGGTAGGAATTTACTGAAGATATTAAAAGCGGGGGTAGGCAATCTCGACACCGATTTCCTGAGCGATATCTTACGCCGAACTCTTGGGAAGTCTTTCGGAGATTGCAAATTGAGCAAGGTTCTTATTGTCGACGACCATCCGGTAATTCGGATGGCCATGCGTGTCCTCCTGGAAAAGGAAGGCCACACCATCATCGGGGAAACCGACAACGGCGTTGATGCGTTGTCCCTGGTGAAGGAACTGCTGCCGGAACTGGTGGTGCTGGACATCGGCATCCCCAAGCTGGACGGGCTGGAGGTCATCAGCCGCCTGACCGCCTTCAACCTGCCGCTGAAGATCCTCGTGCTCACCGGGCAGAGTGCCTCGCTCTACGCCATGCGCTGCATGCAGGCGGGCGCCTCGGGGTTCGTCTGCAAGCAGGGCGGCCTCGCCGAGCTGATCAGCGCGGTGAACGCGGTGATCGCCGGCTACAACTATTTCCCCAGCACCGCGGTGCGCCCGGCGCGCAAGAACAACGGCAGCATGGACGACCATGAGCTGATCCAGCGTCTGTCAGACCGCGAGATGTCAGTGCTGCAGTATCTGGCCAACGGATACTCGAACAAGGACATTTCCGAACAGATGTTCATCAGCAACAAGACCGTCAGTACCTACAAGACGCGCCTGTTGCTGAAGCTCAACGCTCACTCGCTGGTCGACCTGATCGAGTTCGCGAAGCGCAACGCGCTCGTCTGAGGTTGGCGATGAGTGTTTGCTTCCGGGGCCTGCTGGCCATCATCTTGGTTGTAGCGTCGTGTTTCGGCGCGCAGGCTCATGCCCAGGCGCCCGCCGACTGGACTCCGTTGGAGTTGCTGGCGCGGACCCAGGCCGAGAAGTTGCGGGTGAACCTCTCCGAGTCCGATTGGCAGTGGTTGCGCGACAAGCGCAAGCTGGTTGTGGGGGTGACCGCACCGGACTATCCGCCACTCGACATCACCGTCAGTGGCTCGGAGTTCGAGGGCGTCACCGCCGATTATCTGGGGCTGATCGGCGACGCGCTCAACGTCAAGGTCGAAATGCGCCGCTACCCGTCGCGCCAGGAGGCGATCCTGGCGCTGGAGAGCGGCGAGATCGACCTGCTCAGTCGCTCCACCAACTTCGAAACCGAGACGCCGGGGGTGCAACTCTCGCGGCCGTACTCGTTCAACCAGCCGGTAATAGTCGGTGCCCAGGACCTGCGCCTGGAGAGCGACGACCAACTGTCCGGCAAGCGTATCGCGGTGGTCGACGACTATTTCTCCAGGCAGGAGCTCAGGCACCATTATCCCGCCGCCCAGGTCGTGCCGTTTGGCTCGGTGCGCCGCGCCCTGGAGTCCGTAGCCCTGGGCCAGGTCGACGCCTACGTCGGCGACGCCCTGAGCGCGCAGTACCTGATCAGCCAGGGTTACCTGGTGAACCTCAAGCTGCTCAATTTCGCCAACTTCAACAGCGCCGGCTTCGCCTTCGCCATGCGCAACGACGGCAGCCCGCTGCTGTACAGCATCAACGAGGTTCTGGAGAATGTCGGCGCCCAGCAACACCTGGCGATCCAGAGGCGCTGGAGCGTGGGCGGGGTGTTTTCCATCTCCAATCATCGCCTCAACCTGACGACCCAGGAAGCGCGTTGGCTGGAGCGCAACCCGCGGCCACGGCTGGCCATCGACCAGTCGCTGGCGCCGCTGACGTTCTTCGATTCACAGCGCAACTTCCGCGGCATAGTCGCGGACCTGCTGGACCTCATCCATACCCGCACCGGCCTGCAGTTCGAGGTGGTGCCGACGTCTTCGCTCACCGATCTGATAAAGAAGATGCAGCGCGGCAGCGTCGATGCCCTGGCTGCGATGTCGCCGACAGTCGAGCGCGAAGCGCTGATGGACTTCACCCGGCCCTACCTGAGCACCTCGTTCGTGGTGCTGACGAGCAAGCCCAACGCCTGGCTGCGCAGCGCCGCGGACCTGGAGGGCAAGCGCGTGGCCGTGGCCCAGGGCAGCGTGCTGGTTGGCTACATGCGCAAGAACTTCCCCAACGCGCAACTGGTGGAGGTGGACAGCTTCAGCGAGACCCTGCCGTTGCTGCAGGAAGGACGTGTGGACGCCGCTCTGCAGCCGATGCTGACGGCGACCTTCCTGGTCAACCGCTACTACCATGACCTGCGCATCGCCGCGACCCTGGACATGGACCCGGCGCAGATGTCGCTGGCCGTCTCGCGCGCCGACCCGGAGCTGCTGAGCATCCTCAACAAGGCCCTGCTGGCGATCTCGCCGGAGGACATGGCCAATATCATCAGTCGCTGGTCCACCAGCGGAGCCGCCCCCGACAGCATCTGGGAAGGCTACCGCTCGCAGTTCTACTGGCTGCTCTGGAGCGGCCTGCTGATCATCGGGCTGATCCTGCTGTGGAACTGGTACCTGCTGTTCAAGGTGCGCTCGCGGCACAAGAACGAACTGGAGCTGCAGGACCGCCTGGCTTTCAAGCGCGCGCTGATCGACGCCATTCCCCAGCCGGTGTCGGTGCGCGACACCGACGGGCGCCTGATCACCTGCAACCGTGCCTACCTGGAGGCTACTGGCATTTCCGCTGTCGAGGCCGTTGGGTCGGTGCTGGAGAACTGCCTGAAGTTGGTGCCGGAGCAGGCCGAAGCGCTGCACGCCGAATTCCAGCAAGCACTGATCGACGGTCAGCCGCGGGCGGCCGACCGCATGGTGGAGCTCAACGGCGAGCCGCGCCAGGTGTACTACTGGCTCACTCCGTACAAGAGCACCACCGGCAAGGTTCTGGGGCTGGTCTGCGGCTGGGTGGACGTCACTGAGCGCGAGCGCCTGCACCAGCAACTGGAAGTCGCCAAGGAGCAGGCCGAGGACGCGAGCCGGGCCAAGAGCACCTTCCTGGCGACCATGAGCCATGAAATCCGCACGCCGATGAATGCCGTGATCGGCATGCTCGAACTGGCCCTGACCCGTACCCAGTGCGGCTCCTGCGGCGAGCGCGGGCCGATCGAGGTGGCCTACGACTCGGCCAAGTCGCTGCTGCTGCTGATCGGTGACATCCTCGATGTGGCCAAGATCGAGTCCGGCCGCCTGACCCTGCTGCCCGAGCGCGCGCGCCTGCGCGAGCTGATCGAATCGGTGGCGCGGGTCTTCGACGGACTGGCGCGGCAGAAAGGCTTGCTGCTCAAGCTGGAGATCGAGACCGAAGCGGCCTGCGACGTCCTGATCGACCCGCTGCGTTTCAAGCAGATCCTCTCGAACCTGGTGAGCAACGCCATCAAGTTCACCGACAAGGGCAGTGTCTGGGTGCGGGTCTCCGGCGACCCGTTGCCAGGCGAGCGCCTGGCGTTGGAAGTATGCGTGGAAGACAGCGGCATCGGCATCGCCGAGGAAGACCAGCGGTTGCTCTTCGAACCCTTCAGCCAGGTCCAGCGCGAAGGCCGCGCGAACCTGGGCGGTACCGGCCTGGGGCTGACCATCTGTCGCAAGCTGGCGGAGATGATGGGCGGCTCGGTACGTCTGGAAAGTGCCCAGGGTGCCGGCACCAAGGTGCACGTACGGCTGGTGCTGCAGGTGCTCGAGCCCTTGCTGCTGCTGGAAGACAGCGTGGCGTTGCAACTTCCCGTGGTGGAGCGGGCGATGCGCGTGCTGATAGTCGACGACCATCCGGCCAACCGCCTGTTGCTGGCGCAGCAGCTCCAGCACCTCGGACACAGCGTAGTGATGGCCACCGATGGCGGCGAGGCGTTGCAACTGTGGCGGCCCGGCGAGTTCGACCTGGTGATCACCGATTGCAACATGCCGGTGCTCAGTGGTTACAGCCTGTCCCGGCGGATTCGCGAAATAGAGCGGGAAAGCGGCGCGGCGCGCTCGCCCATCCTCGGTTTCACCGCCAACGCTCAACCCGACGAGGTCGGCCGCTGCAAGGACGCCGGGATGGACGACTGCCTGTTCAAGCCGATCAGCATCGAGCATCTGCGGGTCTACCTCGAGCAGGTACAGCGGGGCATGGCCAGTGCTTCGGTCGTGCTGGATGAGGTGGTGGGTGAGAGCGGCGACCTGGACATGGGCGCGCTGATGGAAATGACCGGGGGAAACGCCGAGCTGACGCGCAATCTCCTGGTCGAGCTGATGTCGAGTAACGAGGCTGATGCCGGCCTTCTCGAGCCGCTGCTGCACGCCCAGGACTGGCGGCGCCTGGCCGAGCTGGCGCACCGGATCAAGGGAGCGGCGCGCCTGGTGGGCGCCAGGGCCTTGCATGATCGTTGCGCGGAGCTGGAGAAGGTCTGTGCCGAACTCGCCGATTTCAGCGCCGTCCGCGATGCCGTGGACAGCCTTTGGGTGGCGCTGGATACCTTGCAGGGACGCTTGCGCGGGCACCTGCTGCAGCTCGATGAAGGGTATGCCCTGGGCGGGTCGCCGTCGGGAGAGAGCCCGGCGACGGCCTGAGGCTCACACCGGGCTGGAGCGGCCAGTCATTTCGCGAGCCATCTCCGTGGCATAGCTGTCGGTCATGCCGGCGATGAAGTCGATGACGCGCAGGAAGGCCTTGTGTAACGACCAGTCGGGATGCGGGGCGTTGTGCCCCAGCAGGTCGAGGATGCGCTGGTTCTTGAATGACGGGCTGCGTCCGCCGTGCTGCTCCAGCGCGGCGCCGCAGAAGGAATTGAGGAGGATCTCCAGGGTGGTGTAGGCGCCGATCTCGTGCAGTGTCTTGCGCTTGTCCTGGAAGATCTTGTTGCGCGCCAGCGCCTTGGCCTGTTGCACGCAGCGCTTGGCCGGGCCGCTCATGTGCTCCACCAGGTCGCCGGCCAGGCCGCCTTCCAGCAGCACGCGCTTCTGCTCGACGAAGGCCCGCGCGGCGGCGTTGCCCAGGTGTTCGATGGCCTTGCCGCGCAGGATCGCCAGGCGTCGCCGGCGCGAGTCCCGGGGGCCGAGCTGGCGGTAGGTATCGGGGATGTCGTCGCCGACCAGGTCGAGCAGCAAGGCTTCCACCTCGGGGTAGTCGAGCAGTTCCATCTCCAGGCCGTCCTCCAGGTCGATCAGGCCATAGCAGATGTCGTCGGCCGCCTCCATCAGGTAGACCAGCGGGTGGCGGGCCCAGCGCTCGCGCTCCAGCTGCGGCATGCCGAGCTTGTCGGTGATCTGTTCGAGCAGCGGCAGTTCGCTCTTGTAGCAGCCGAATTTGTGCTTCTTGTAGCCCAGCGACTCGGCGTGGCGGGCGGTCCAGGGGTATTTCAGGTAGCTGCCCAGGGTGGCGTAGGTCAGGCGCATGCCGCCGTCGAACTGGTGGTATTCCAGCTGGGTGAGCACGCGGAAGCCCTGGGCATTGCCTTCGAAGTGCAGGAAGTCGGCGCGCTCATCGTCGTCCATGTCGTCGAGCCAGCCGCGCGAGGCGGCCTGCAGGAACCAGTGGCGAATGGCGTCCTCGCCGGAATGGCCGAAGGGCGGGTTGCCGATGTCATGGGCCAGGCAGGCGGACTGCACGATCACCCCGAGGTCCGCCGGGTCGCACCATTCCGGCAACTCGTCACGGAGCATCTCGCCTACGCGCATGCCCAGCGAGCGGCCGACGCAGCCGACCTCCAGCGAGTGGGTCAGGCGTGTGTGGATGTGATCGTTGCTGGACACCGGGTGGACCTGGGTCTTGCGCCCCAGGCGGCGGAAGGCGCCGGAGAAGATGACGCGATCGTGGTCCTTGTGGAACGCGCTGCGGCCAAGTTCCTCGCTGCTGTGCGCGGGTTTGCCGAGGCGCTCGCGGGGGAGCAGGGTATGCCAGTCCATTCGCTCGTCCGATTGCTCGTGGTAGCGCCCACGCTACCCCGTGGCAGCGGCAATCTCAATGGGCGCTGGAGGCCATTCCTGATGGGGCGCTAGAGGCCTTCGGCGTCGATGTCGACCAGCAGCAGCCGGCGCCCCTGGTCGATGAACTGGCCGGCGGTCATGCAGTACTGGTTGGATGTGGCGTCGCGGTAGGTGTTGGACAGGGTCAGGCGGCGCTCTTCCCAGCCGTCGGCGAGCAACTGATAGAAGTACGGGCGCCACGACCAGTTGTGGCCGACGTAGCGGCGATCCTCCTTCCAGAACAGACCGTTCCATTCCAGGTTCGGCGAAATCTGCGTGCCGTGGCGATCGCACTGGTAGATGCGCAGCAGGCGCGGGAAGGCTTCCGGCGTCGGCAGGCTGGCCAGGCGGGTGCCGCCCTCGGCCCAGGGGCGCAGGCTGGCGATCAGCTCGGCGAGTTGCTGGCGCAGGTGGACCAGGCGGGCGCGTTCCTGCAGCTTGCGCTGCACGTAGCGGTCGCGCCATTGGCCGAAGGCGTCGAGGTAGGCGTCGCTGGCGGGGAAGTTCAGCTCCGGGCGGGCGAACAGGAAACCCTGGACGAAGCGCGCTCCGCATTCCAGGGCGAAGTCCAGCTCGGCCTCGGTTTCCACGCCCTCGGCGATGATCCAGCAGCCGGTCTTCTCGGCCATCTGTGCCAGAGCCTTGACCACTTCTCCGCTGGGGCCGCCGCGAGCGGCCTGCTGGAACAGGCGCATGTCCAGCTTGAGGATGTCCGGTTGCAGGGCTAGCACGCGGTCGAGTTGCGAGTAACCGGCGCCGAAGTCGTCGATGGCGATACGCGCGCCTGCTTCGCGGTAGCGTGCCACCACCTCCGGCAGGCGCAGGTGGCCGCCGCCCAGCTCGGTGATCTCGAACACCACCCGGTGCGGGTCGACGCCGCGCTGTTGCAACTGCTTGAGGCTGGGCAGCGGCTGGTTGGGGCGCAGCCGGCTGATCCAGCGTGGCGAGATGTTCAGGCTGAGGAACCAGTCCTGTGGCGCTTCGGGCAGGCGCGCCAGGGCGTCGTCGCGGATCTGCCGGTCGAGTCGGCGCAGGATCGCCGGCGGCACCTTGGGGTCGACGAACAGCGGGCCGACCGACAGCAACTGGCCGTCGGGCTGGCGCAGGCGACCGAGCGCCTCGACGCCGGCGATCAGGCCGGTGGCGGTGTCGATGAAGGGCTGGAAGCAGGCGATCGGTTGCCCGTCGATCAAGGGACACATCCTTAGTGGGAGAGATGGGAGGGCGTTGCCGCCGGTCCGGGATAGCCTCCTAGCAAGAATGCAGCCAGGCGCGCTCAGCCGTCGCCTTCGGTGTCCTTCTTCGGCGTCGGGCGCGAGGGCTGGCGCAGCTTGAACAGCAACGGGGCGAGGACCACGGCCAAGCGCAGCAGGCGCGACAGGCGTCGCTTGCGCCCCAGCAGCAGCGCGGCCGCGGCGGCGGCGCCACCGGCCGCCCAGAACGACGCGCCACCACGCAGTTGCTGGCCGAAGCCCAGGCCCAGGTCGCGGGCCTGGCGCAGCGGCTGCAGGAGCTGCTCGCTTTCCTGGCGCAGTTGCTGGCGGCGGACCTCCAGGCGCAGGCGCAGGACGGCCTTGCGCAGTTCGCGGCGGGACGGGTTGGCAGGGAGTTTCGGCAGTTCGCTCATGGCAGCAGTTCTTCCCGGTCGCGGGCCAGTTCTTCCAGGGTGGCGCTGAACGGCGAGGTGTCGTCGTCCACCAGCTGGTACAGGCGCCAGGCGCACAGGCCGCCGCCCAGGGCGTAGAAGGCGCACAGGCCGAGTACGGCGGCCAGGCGGTCAGTATCCCAGAACAGCACCAGCACCAGCAGTGACAGGCCGAGGACCAGCAGCAGGGCGAACAGCAACGCCAGCCCGGCGAACAGCAGCAGGGCCAGGGTGCGGCTCTTCTGTTCCTGCAGTTCCAGGCCGAAGAGTTCGACGTGCCCGTGCAGCAGCCCCAGCAGCGCAGCGCCGAAGCGCCGCACGGAGGGGCCCTGGTGGTGCGCTCCGGCGTCCTTTCCGTCAGTCATCGATCAGCGCCGTCCGACCAGAAGGCCGAGCAGGAAGCCGACGCCGGCAGCCATGCCGACGGCCTGCCAGGGGTGTTCGCTGACGTAGTCCTCGGTGGCGTCCACGGCCGCGCGGCCCTGTTCGCGGAACGCGCCTTGGGCCTCGTCGATGCGTTCACGCGCGCGACTCAGCCCCGAGCGCAGCTGGCTGCGCAGGGCGTCGGCTTCCTCGCCGGCGAGTTCGGCGGAGGTCTGCAGGAGTTTCTCGGTATCGGCCACCAGTGCCTGGAACTCTGCCAGCAGCTCGTCCTTGGTGGTGTTCGCGGTGCTCTTGCGGGGCATGGGAGGCTCCTTGTGTTTTGCGGGGGGTCACTGGTTCTGAGCCCCCGGGCGCTGGGAAGTTTCCCATAAATCGACGGCTAAGCGGCGACGCAGAGCAGGGCGCAGACTTCGTTCAGTGAAGACCAGTCTGCGCCGCTTCGCCCGCCGTGCGTCTGGTATGCCGCTTGCAACTCCATGGTGCGCAAGCCGGTGCGAACGCCCCAAGCGGGGGCATTCAGGGACGTCCCACGACCACCGTAAAAATCATCAACTATCTGAAAGACAAGAGAAAAACCAGAAAACACATCCACTGCTCGGCGCCAGGATGCCGTGTTTCGGGGCGAGCCTTCGGGCTGTTTCGGTGCGCATCCGCTTCAAGCTGGTGCGGCGAGTGGCGGGGATGAGTCTTTTTGGTGCTTTTTCGATCTGATCCGGGGCTGCCTGACTTATGGAAAACCTCAACAGCGCCGTGGAAACCCTGATCCACGGCTCGAACACTCTGTTCATTCTGATCGGCGCGGTCATGGTCCTGGCCATGCACGCCGGCTTCGCCTTCCTCGAAGTCGGCACCGTGCGCCTGAAGAACCAGGTCAACGCGTTGTCGAAGATTCTCTCGGACTTCGCCGTTTCCAGCCTGGCCTACTTCTTCGTCGGCTACTGGATCGCCTACGGCGTGGACTTCCTCAAGCCGGCCAGCGAGCTCAGCGCCGACCACGGCTATGCGCTGGTCAAGTTCTTCTTCCTGCTGACTTTCGCCGCGGCCATTCCGGCGATCATTTCCGGCGGCATCGCCGAGCGCGCCAAGTTCGCCCCGCAGCTGTGCGCCACGGTGCTGATCGTGGCCTTCGTCTATCCGTTCTTCGAAGGCATGGTGTGGAACGGCAACTTCGGCCTGCAGGCGTGGCTGAAATTGGAGTTCGGCCAGCCCTTCCACGATTTCGCCGGCTCCGTGGTGGTGCACGCCTTCGGCGGCTGGCTGGCGCTGGCCGCGGTGATGCTGCTTGGTCCGCGCAACGGACGCTACCGCGACGGCCGCCTGGTGGCCTTCGCGCCGTCGAACATTCCTTTCCTGGCCCTGGGCTCGTGGATTCTGGTGGTCGGCTGGTTCGGCTTCAACGTGATGAGCGCGCAGACCCTCGACCACGCCAGCGGCCTGGTGGCGGTGAACTCGTTGCTGGCGATGGTCGGCGGCACCGTGGCCTCGTTGCTGGTCGGGCGCAACGACCCCGGCTTCCTGCACAACGGCCCGCTGGCCGGGCTGGTGGCGGTGTGCGCCGGCTCCGACCTGATGCACCCGGTGGGCGCCCTGGCCACGGGCCTGGTGGCCGGCGCGCTGTTCGTCTGGGTGTTCACCGCCGCGCAGACCCGCTGGAAGCTCGACGACGTCCTCGGCGTGTGGCCGCTGCACGGCCTCTGCGGGGCCTGGGGTGGCGTCGCCTGCGGCATCTTCGGCCAGCAGGCGCTGGGCGGCATCGGCGGCGTCAGCCTGGCCAGCCAGGCGCTGGGCACCGCGCTCGGGGTGGCCGTCGCCTTCGTCGGCGGCCTGCTGGTCTACGGCGGCATCAAGGCGGCGGTGGGCATTCGCCTGAGTCAGGAGCAGGAGTACTACGGCGCCGACCTGTCGATCCACAAGATCGGCGCCCTCAGCCACGACTGACCCGGCATAAAAAAGCCCCGCCGAGGCGGGGCTTACCAAAGGAGTGCAGCGTCGGGGAGGGCGTCTGCGCACCCTCCGCCGGTGTTACCAGAGCGGCATGGTGTAGCTGACGATCAGCCGGTTCTCGTCCGCCGAGTTGCTGTTGGCGGTGTTCTGGCTGAAGTCGCTGCGGGTGGTCGCGTTACGCCATTTCACCCCAAGGCCCTTGAGCGCGCCTTCCTGGAACACGTAGGCGATGTCGGTATCGCGTTCCCATTCCTTGCCGTCGCCGGCGCCGGGGGTCAGCAGGTCGATGTTGTCGCCCTTGACGTAGCGGGTCATGAAGGTCAGGCCGGGGATGCCGATGCCGGCGAAGTTGTAGTCGTAGCGGGCCTGCCAGGACTTCTCGTCCTTGTTGGCGAAGTCGTTGATCTGGACGAAGTTCACCAGGTAGGGGTCGGTGCCGTTGATGTAGGCGAAGCCGGTGTCGCCACTCATCTTCTGGTAGCCGAGGCCGAACGCGTGGAAGCCCAGGTTGTAGGTGAACATGGCGTTGAGCGCCTTGTTGTCGACGTTGCTGGTGCCGTCGTCGGTTGACTTGGCCCAGCGCACGTCGGACTTCAGCGACTGGCCGTCGGTGATCGGCAGGGTCCAGCCCAGGGTCAGGTAGTGCTGCTTGTAGAAGTCGTCCAGCTGGCCGTAGTGGTAGCCGGTGCTGAAGTTCTTGGTCCAGTTGTAGGTGCCGCCAGCGAAGTTGAACTCGTTGGTGGTGGTGCCGCTGCGGAAGGTTATGTTCTTCTTGCCTCCGCTGGTGATGGCCATTTCCTGGTAGTCGGAGCTGTCCCGCAGGTTGGTCTGGTTCAGGCGGCCGGCGTCGAAGGTCAGGCCGTCGAGCTGGGTGGAGTTGATCGCGCTACCCAGGAACACCTGCGGCAGCAGGCGGCTGTCGTTGGGCACGATGACCGGCAGTTTCGGGGTCAGGGTGCCGACCTTCACCACGTTCTTCTCGTAGCGCAGCTTGGCGGTCATGCCCAGTTTGCTGTAGTCGTCGGGCGCGGATTTGCCGGCTGGCGGCTTGGGCAACAGGCCGGTGCCGACGCGATCCGGGCTGGAGTCCAGCTTCAGGCCGAGCATGCCGATGGCGTCGACGCCGACGCCGATGGTGCCTTCGGTGTAGCCAGACTCGTAGCGCAGGATGAAGCCCTGCGCCCACTCTTCGGCCTTGTTTTGCTGGGCCGGGGTGGAGCTGCGGAAGTCGCGGTTGAAGTAGAAGTTGCGCAGTTCGACCGTGGCTTTGCTGTCCGAGATGAAGTCGGCATGCGCCAGGGCGGGGATGATGCAGCTGGAACCCAGCGTGGCCATGGCCACGGCACGGGCGATCGGGGTCTTGCTCATTGTTATTGTCTCCTCGAGCGCTTTGGGCAGTTCGGTGATGCCGGGTCCGTGCCGGCAAGTCGATCTGTTACAGCCTGACTACTAAATCATTGCAGGCTTTTTCCGACTCTTAGACCTTAGTCGCTGTTTCCGGAGATATCCCGCTGATTTGGCTCGGGATGCATTCCCCCTTTATTGCACCCAGTGATCCGGGAAGTAGCCGAGGCGTTCCTGCACCCGCGCGTCGTGGGCCGGCACCACGGTGATTTCCGGGTGCGCCAGGAGCATCTCGTGGACTCGCGCCAGCTGCGCCAGGGTCTGCTCGCGGTCGCGATCGACCAGATGGCTGCTTAGCCAGAACTTCTGCCGGGGCCCGCTGAAGCCTTCCAGGCGCCAGCTGGTGTCGCCGCTGAAGAAGAACCGGCGGCCATCGTCCAGGGTCACGAACAACCCCACCGAGCCCGGCGTGTGGCCGGGCATCGGCACCAGCACCAGGCTGCCGTCGCCGAACAGGTCGAGGCTCTCGTCGAAGGCCAGGAACGGCTTGGCCTCGAAGACGTAGGGCCGCCAGGGCGTCTGCGCGCTGAACTCGCTGGGGAACACCGCCGGTGGCGTGCCGATGTGCGCGTAGTCGATCTCCGCGTAGGGCGCCCAGACCGGCACGTCGGGGAAGTCCACCAGCCCCGAGGCGTGGTCCCAGTGCGCGTGGGACAGGTAGATGCGATCGACGTGGATGTGCTTGGGGGCCAGTTGGTCGGCCACCGGCAGCACATCGCCGAAGCGGAACAGCGGCTTGTCCCACCAGGGCATGTCCTGGCGGAACTGCGCCTTGGCCTGGCGCCCGAGGCCGGTATCGAACAGCAGGGTGGCGGCGTGGTGCTGGACCAGCAGCGCCGTGTGGTTGACGCGGACCTTCTCGGTCCAGCTGCCGTCGGCCAGGGTCAGGGCGTCGAGGGTGGTCAGCCCGGAGGTGCGGACCAGGGCGAAACGCAGCCCGTCGGCATGGGCGGACAGGCTGGCGACGGCCAGCAGCAGGGACAGCAGCAGTGTGCTCGGGCGCATGATCGGTCGTCCGTTCTTACAGGGTCGGCAGCGGGAGATAGCCGGGCAGGGCGCGTACACGCCCCATCCAGGCGTTCAGGTGAGGGTAGGCGCCTGGTTCCAGGCCGCCTTCACCGGCCATCGCCACGTAGGGATAGATCGCCACGTCGGCGATGCTGGGTGCCGCCGTGCGCGCCAGCCAGGGGTGCCGCGCGAGTTCGCCGTCGAGCAGTTCCAGGGCCTGGCGTCCCTTGGCCTGGGCGCTCGCCAGGTCGCCGGGGCGCTTGAACAGCTGGATCACCCGCGCCTGGGCCGGGCCGTGCTGGATCTCGTTGGCGGCGAAGCTCAGCCAGTGGGCGATGCGCCCCTGGGTCTCGGCGTCCAGCGGGTACCAGGCTTCCTCGGCGTAGCGCCGCGCCAGGTAGACCAGGATCGCCTGGGAGTCGCCCAGGCCGTATTCGCCGTCCTCCAGTGCCGGCACCTGGCCGCGCGGGTTGATGGCGAGGAACGCCGGGCGCTTGTGCGCGCCGCTGCGCAGATCGACCTGGGTCAGCTGCGCCTGGCGGCCGATCAGGGCGAGGAACAGGCGGACCTTGTAGGCATTGCCGGAGAGCGGGACGTCGTGGAGGCGCATGGCGGTGTTCCTTTTGGGCGTTGTTGGTGGGAACTGCTACGATGGATGATAGACAGACAAGTCTGTCTATTTCAAGATGAAATGCATCCAGTCATGTCCGTGCGACCGGCGGGGCGGTTCAAGCCGCCCCGAGGCTCGCGCATAATGGCGGCCCAGGAGGTGCCCATGTCGTCCACCAAGCAGGCTTCCAGCAAGCGCGAGCAGTTGCTCAACACCGCCCTCGAGCTGTTCTACCGCGAGGGCTACCACGCCACCGGCATCGATCGCATCCTCGCCGAGTCGGGCGTGGCGAAGATGACCCTGTACAAGCATTTCAAGTCCAAGGACGAACTGATCATGGCCGCCCTGGAGGAGCGTCACGCGCGCACCGTGCGGCGCTTCGGCGAGGGCTTGCCGCCGGCCTCGCGGGAGCTGGTGCTGGCGCTGTTCGACCGCCTGCACGCCTACCTGCAGGAGGAGGATTTCCAGGGCTGCGCGTTCATCCACGCCGCCGCCGAGTTCCACGAGCGCGACCATCCGATCCACCGCCAGGCCGCCCAGCACAAGGGCTTCATCGAGGCCTTCCTGCAAGACCAGCTGCAGCGCCTGGGGGCGAAGGAGGCGGGCAAGCTCGCCCGGCAGCTGCAATATTTGATGGAAGGCGTTCTGGTCATGGCCCACATGCACGGGCCCGCCGACCAGGCGCTGGAGGCCCGCGAGGCCGCCGACACCCTGCTGCGCGGGGCCGGCCTGTGATCCTGGAGGAGCGCATGAGTCCTGAATGCCAGCTGTTCGGCACCCTCGGCTGCCACCTGTGCGAGGTGGCGGAGGCGGTGCTGATGCCTTTCGTCGAGCACGGCCTGCTGGTCGAGCTGCTCGATATCGCCGACCGTGAGGAATGGGTGGAGCGCTACGGCCTCAGTATCCCGGTGCTGCGCCGCTGCGACAGCGGCGCGGAGCTGAACTGGCCGTTCGATGCCGAGCAGGTCGCCGCCTTCCTGCGCGCCTGAGCCGTTCCCGCACGCCAAGCGCGCTGCGCTGTGGCAGGCTTGTAGTCGACCTTCCCTTTGCGTTGGAGACTGCAAGATGAAAATCGGATTCCTCGGCCTCGGTGGCATGGGGGCCGGCATGGCCGCCAACCTGATTCGCGCCGGACATCAGGTGCACCTGTGGAACCGCTCGCCGGCGGCGCTGGAGCCATTGCTGGCCATCGGTGGCGCGGCGGCGGCCGACCCGCTGGCGGCGTTCGACGCCGACGTGGTGATCTCCATGCTCGCCGACGACGCCGCGACCCGCGCGGTGATCCTCGACAGCGGCGCGCTGGACGCGGCCCGTCCGGGGCTGATCCACCTGGGCATGGCGACCCTGTCGGTGGCGCTGGTCGGCGAACTGGTCGAACGCCATCGCGCCCGCGACCTGACGTATATCGCCGCGCCGGTATTCGGCCGCACCGAAGTGGCCGAGGCGGGCAAGCTCAACATCCTTGCCGCCGGCCCTGCCGAAGCCATCGCCGAAGTGCAGCCGCTGCTCGACGCCATGGGCCAGAAGACCTGGCCGCTGGGCGACGACCCGCTGCGCGCGGCGGCGGTGAAGATCGCCGGCAACTTCATGATCGCCAGCGCCATCGAGGCCATGGGCGAGGCCTCGGCGCTGACCAAGGGCTTCGGCGTGGAGCCCGCGCAGCTACTGGAGATCATGGGCAGCACCTTGTTCAACGCGCCGGTGTACCGCAACTACGGCGCGCTGATCGCCGAGCAGCGCTACGAGCCGGCGGGCTTTCGCCTGGTGCTCGGGCTCAAGGACGTGAACCTGGCGTTGGCGGCGGGGCAGAGCCGTCACGTGCCGCTGCCGTTCGCCAGTGTGCTGCGCGACAACCTGCTCGAAGCGGTCGCCCAGGGCGATGGCGAATGCGACTGGTCGGCCCTGGCGCAGGTGGCGCTGCGCCGTTCCGGGCAGGCCTGATCCGCCGTCCATGAAAAAGCCCGCCGAGGGGGCGGGCTTTTTTTCGCGCCCGGGAAAAATCGCGGGCAATAAAAAACCCGCCGATTAAGGCGGGTTTTTCGGGATTTGGTCGGAGCGACTGGATTCGAACCAGCGACCTTCTCGTCCCGAACGAGACGCGCTACCAAGCTGCGCTACGCTCCGTTTGATGGCGCGCATTCTACCGAAAAACTTTTGATGCACAAGGGGTTAGCGAAAAATTTTTGAAAATATTTTTCCCTGCCCGGAAAACCACGACGCCCCGCGGGACTCAGAGTCCGGCGGGGCGTCGCTGGCGCTGGGCGCAGGAAGGATCAGAGATCCTTGACGGTGCGTACCTGGTCCTTGTTCACCCGTACACGTTTGCCGTCCAGTTGTTCGAATTCATAGAAGCCGGTGTCGTCGTCGTACTTTGGGGTATCGACGGACTGGATCTCGCGGCCGTCGTTCAAGGTGATGACGCTGGGGCTGGAGCAGCCAGCGAGTACGCCGAAGCCCAGGACCAGCAGGAATGCCGGAAGCGCCCGATTGATCATTCGTATATCTCCTGTACGAAGTGATATAGCCAGTGAATACGCAAGTAGGGACCGGCAGCTTGCCAGCGAAGTTCCACGAATTTTCTCGAAAAAACGGAGGAGTCGCTCTACGACGGCCGTTCCAGCAGGTCCGGGGTATTCAGGTTGGCCAGGCGCGGATCGTCCGCCGCGCAGTGCACCGGCCGCGTGCCCAGGGGTTGCAGGGCCTGGCGCGGGCTGCGCTCGCCGCGTGCCCAGGCGGCTTCCAGCTGCGGCGCCAGGTCGCGGGGGATGATGCAGAACAGCGGTTCCCAGTGGCGGCCGTCGTGGAGCATGTGCGGCACCGTCGGCTCCCGCGCGGCGGCCTGGCGCAGGCTGGCGAGCAGCGCGTCGTCGATGCGCGGGGCGTCGCACGGCAGCACCAGCAGCCAGCGGTGGCGGGCGGCGGCGAGGCCGGCGCGGATCCCGGCCAGGGGGCCGGGGTAGTCGGGGGTGTCGTCGTGCACCAGCTGGTCGGCGTAGGCGCGGTAGCGCTCGGCGTTGCGGTTGCAGGAGAGGATCAGGTCGTCGCTGAGCGGGCGCACGCGTTCGTACAGGTACTCGATCAGGGGCCGCCCGTGCCATTCCACCAGGCCCTTGTCGCGACCGCCCAGGCGTTGGCCGCGACCACCGGCGAGCAGCAGCACGGAGCAGGGGGGCAGGGCGTCGGGCATGGCAGGGTCTCCGGGTTGGGCCTGTGATATAACACCGGCATCCCCCGCCTCTCAAGCAAGGACACCGTCCATGAGCCATCTGGCCACGCCGGCATTCGTGCCGCTGAACATCGCCGTCCTCACCGTCAGCGATACCCGCACCCTGGAAACCGACACCTCCGGCCAGCTGTTCGTCGACCGCCTGAGCGCCGCCGGGCACAACCTCGCCGCGCGCGTGTTGCTCAAGGACGACCTGTATCGCATCCGTGCCCAGGTCGCCACCTGGATCGCCGAGGAAGACGTACAGGTGGTGCTGATCACCGGCGGCACCGGCTTCACCGGCCGCGACAGCACCCCGGAAGCGGTGACCTGCCTGCTGGACAAGGTCGTCGACGGGTTCGGCGAGCTGTTCCGGCAGATCTCGGTGGCCGACATCGGCACCTCCACCGTGCAATCGCGCGCCCTCGCCGGGCTGGCCAACGGCACGCTGGTGTGCTGCCTGCCGGGCTCCACCAACGCCTGCCGTACGGCCTGGGACGGCATCCTCGTCGAGCAGCTGGACGCCCGTCATCGCCCCTGCAACTTCGTCCCGCACCTGAAGCAGGCGGCGCCCTGCGAGAGCCGCGGATGAGCTGCTGCGACAAACCCGGCCTGCTGCCGGTGGAGGACGCCCTGGCGCAGTTGATGGAGCTGGCGCGCCAGGCGCCCATCGACGCGACCGAAACCGTGGCGCTGGCCGAAGCCGATGGTCGGGTGCTGGCTGAGCCGCTGCTGGCCGGCCTCGACCTGCCGCCCTGGGACAACAGCGCCATGGACGGCTACGCGCTGCGCCTGGCCGACTGGCAGGGCGAGCCGCTGGCGGTGAGCCAGAAGATTTTCGCCGGGGTCGCGCCGCAGGCGCTGCAACCCGGCACCTGCGCGCGCATCTTCACCGGCGCGCCGCTGCCCCAGGGCGCGGATTGCGTGGAGATGCAGGAGAACGTCGAGGTCCTCGACGACGGCCGCGTGCGTTTCCTGGAGCCGCTCAAGGGCGGCCAGCACATCCGCCCCCAGGGCCAGGAAACCCGCCGTGGCGACACGATGCTGCCGGCCGGCACGCGCCTGGGCGCCATCGAGCTGGGGCTCGCCGCGTCCCTCGGCCAGGCCGAGCTGACGGTGCGGCGCAAGCCGCGCGTGGCGCTGCTGTCCACCGGCGACGAACTGGTGGAGCCGGGCACGGCGCTGCAGCCCGGGCAGATCTACAACAGCAACCGCGCCCTGCTGAAGGTCTGGCTGTTGCGCAGCGGCTGCGAGGTGGTGGACGCCGGCATCCTTCCCGACGACCTGGCGAAGACCCGCCAGGCGCTGGCCGCGCTCGCGGGCGTCGATCTGATCCTGTCCACCGGCGGCGTCTCGGTGGGCGAGGCGGACTTCCTCGGCGCGGCCCTGCGCGAGGCCGGCGAGCTGGCCCTGTGGAAGCTGGCGATCAAGCCGGGCAAGCCGCTCACCGTCGGCCATTACCAGGGCGTTCCGGTGATCGGCCTGCCGGGCAACCCGGCCTCCACCCTGGTGACCTTCGCGCTGCTGGCGCGGCCTTACCTGCTGCGCCGCCTGGGTGTGGAAGCGGTGACGCCGCTGCGTTTCGAGGTGCCCGCCGGCTTCGCCTGGAAGCACGCCGGCAACCGCCGCGAGTACCTGCGCGCGCGCCTGGAGAACGGCCGGGCGCTGCTCTACCCGAACCAGAGCTCCGGTGTTCTGCGCAGCGCCGCCTGGGCCGACGGCCTGGTGGAGGTGCGCGAGGGGCGGACGCTGGAAGCGGGCGAAGCGGTGACCTTCATCCCGCTCAGCGAAGTACTGCTGTAGACCAGACGGCGGATAACGCTTTAGGCGTTATTCGCCCTACGCCAGGCCTGACGGTGACGTAGGGCGAATAACCGTTCGCGGTTATCCGCCGACACACCGAAGCCACAGGCCAAGCGGTGGATAACGCCCTAGGCGTTATTCGCCCTACGTTCCGGGAGCGTTCGCTCAGCCCGCCGCCGGCCGATGGCGCTGGCGGTACTCCCCCGGCGTCTCGCCGGTCCAGCCCTTGAAGCTGCGGTGGAACGAGCGCGACTCGGTGAAGCCCAGGTACTGGGCGATGTCCTGGATCTGCAGGTCACTGTGCAGCAGGTAGTGCTCGGCCAGTTCCTGGCGCAGCGCGTCGAGGATCTGCTGGTAGCTGGTGCCGGACTGTTGCAGGTGGCGCTGCAGGGTGCGCACGGTCATCGCGAAGCGCTCGGCCACGCGCTCCTTGCGCGGCAGGCCGTCCTTCATCAGCAGGCGCAGGGCGTTCTTCACCCGTAGCGGCAGCGGCTCGTCATCGTCCAGTTCGGCCATCAGCGCCAGGGCGTGTTCTTCCAGGGTGCGCAGCAGGTTCGGGTCGGCCTGGCGCAGCGGGAAACCGAGCAGCGCCAGCGGCACCAGCAGCGCGCTGCAGGGCTGTTCGAAGCGCACCGGGCAGCCGAACAGCCGCTCGTATTCGGCCAGCTCGGTGCCGGCCGGCTGCGCATGCTCGAACCAGACTTCCTGCGGCGAGCCTTCGAAATCGGCGATCCAACGCGCGTACAGCAGCCAGGAGGCGAGCACGTTCTCGACCATGTGGCGGCGGATTTCGGCGCCCTGGTGACGGCAGCTCCAGACCAGGCGCACGTGGCCGTCACCGGGCTCGACGCGGCTGGTGCCCATGTCCCCGACGAGTTTCTCGTAGGGCATGATGCGGCTCATGGCGTCGCCCAGGGTGGCGCAGTTCATGGTGATGTAGCCGAGCACGCTCCACGAGCCGGGCTGCACGAAGCGTGCGGCGTGCAGGCCGAACAGCGGGTCGTCGGCGTGCTGGCAGAAGTGCCCGAGCAGCCGTTCATGGGCTTCGCTGGGCAGGCGCTGGCTGTTGTCGGCCAGTTGCGCGCGGGTCAGCTCGGCGGCGCGCAGGGCGGCGTCGACGTCCAGGCCCAGGTGTTCGGCCTGGCGCAGGTATTTGAGCAGGGCGGGTACGGAGGTATAGCCGAGGGCGTGCATGGGGCGCTCTTGTTCTGGTGGCTCTATTGGCGACTGGCGCTGTCCCGATCCGACAGTGACAGGGTCGGGCGGCGGACTAGTATAGGCAGCCATTGCGAGCGACCGGAACAGGAGCACGGCAGGCATGCGACGCTGGAATGGCTGGGGTGAGGAAACGACGGCGATGGAGTTGCCCGCGACGGGCCGCGAGTTTCTCGCCGGGGAGATCGGTGCCGGCAGCGCCTTGCCCGACGCCAGTCTCGACAGCGTGCTGGCGCGGGTGCCGGCGTCGCGCCTGGACGAGCACCCGCTGGTGGTGCGCGAGCCGCTGGACCGCCTGCTGCATGCGCGCGGCCAGAGCCTGGCGGACTGGCTGGCGATGCGCGAGGGCGACTTCGGGCGCTTCCCCGACGGCGTGGCCTACCCGCAGAGCGCCGAGCAGATCCGCGAGCTGCTGCGTTACGCGCAGGAGCGCGACTGCCTGCTGATCCCCTATGGCGGCGGCACCTCGGTGGCCGGGCACATCAACCCGCCGGCGGCCGACAAGCCGGTGCTGACGGTCTCCCTGGAACACATGAACCGCCTGCTGGAGCTGGACGAGGAAAGCCAGCTGGCCACCTTCGGCCCCGGCGCCAACGGCCCGCAGGTGGAAAGCCAGCTGCGCGCACGCGGCTACACCCTCGGCCACTTCCCGCAATCCTGGGAGCTGTCGACCCTCGGCGGCTGGGTCGCCAGCCGTTCCAGCGGCCAGCAGTCGCTGCGCTACGGGCGCATCGAGCAGCTGTTCGCCGGCGGTACCCTGGAGACCTTCGCCGGGCCGCTGGAAATCCCGACCTTCCCGGCGTCCTCCGCCGGCCCCGACCTGCGCGAGCTGGTGCTGGGTTCTGAAGGGCGCTTCGGGATCATCTCCTCGGTGAAAGTGCGCGTCTCGCGGCTGGCCGAGCAGGAGCGCTTCTACGTGGTTTTCCTGCCGTCCTGGGAGCAGGGGCTGGCGGCCATCCGCCGCCTGGGCCAGGCGCGGGTGCAGCTGTCCATGCTGCGCTTGTCGAACGCCATCGAGACCCGCACCCAGCTGACCCTGGCCGGCCACCCCGGGCAGATCGCCTGGCTGGAGCGCTACCTGAAGTGGCGTGGCGCGGGCGAGGGCAAGTGCATGCTGACCTTCGGCGTCACCGGCAACCGCGCACAGAACGCCGCTTCGCTGAAACTGGCGCGGCGCCTGCTCAAGGACTTCGGCGGGGTGTTCACCGGCACCCTGCTGGGACGCAAGTGGGAAGCCAGCCGCTTCCGCTCGCCGTACCTGCGCGAGACGCTCTGGCAGGCCGGCTACGTGGTCGACACCCTGGAGACCGCCACTGACTGGAGCAACGTCGACAACCTGCTCACGCGCATCGAGGCGAGCCTGCGCGACGGCCTGGCGGCGGAGGGCGAGCGGGTGCACGTGTTCACCCACCTGTCCCACGTCTACGGCGAAGGTTCGAGCATCTACACCACCTACGTGTTCCGCCCGGCGGCCAGCTACGCCGCCACCCACGAACGTTGGCGCCGGCTCAAGGAAAGCACCAGCCGGGTGATCGTCGACAACGGCGGCACCATCAGCCACCAGCACGGCGTGGGCCGCGACCACGCGCCCTACCTGGCGACCGAGAAGGGCGAGCTGGGCATGGCGACCCTGCGCGCGCTGGCCAACCACTTCGACCCGGCCGGGCGCCTCAACCCCGGCACCTTGCTGCAGGACTGACGCCATGAGCGCCTGGAACGCCACCTGGCGCCGGGAGGCACTGGCCGAGCTGGCGGCGCACGACTGGGACCTGATCGTGGTCGGCGGCGGCATCACCGGCGCCGGCATCCTTCGTGAGGCCGCGCGGCGCGGCTGGCGCTGCCTGCTGGTCGAGCAGCGCGACTTCGCCTGGGGCACTTCCAGCCGCTCGTCGAAGATGGTCCACGGCGGGCTGCGCTACATCGCCAAGGGCCAGCTCGGCCTGACCCGCGACTCGGTGCGCGAGCGCCAACGCCTGCTCGGCGAGGCGCCGGGGCTGGTGGAACCGCTGAGCTTCATCATGCCGCACTACCGCGGCGGCTTCCCCGGGCCGAAGGTGTTCGGCGGCCTGCTGGCGCTGTACGACGCCCTGGCCGGGCGCCGCAACCACCTGTATTACCCGCTGCAGCAGTTGCGCTACCTGGCGCCGGGGCTGAAGGAAGACGGCCTGCTCGGCGGCACCCGCTTCGCCGATGCCGTGGTGGACGACGCGCGCCTGGTCATGCGCGTGCTCGACGAGGCCCGCGCCGACGGCGGCGAGGCGCTCAACGGCCTGCGGGTGCTGGAACTGTCGCGCGAAGGCGGAAAGGTGACTGGCCTGCTCGCCGAAGACAGCGAAGGTGCCGGCCGCTTGCATTTCCGCGCCCGTGCCGTGGCTCTCGCGACCGGCGCCTGGGCCGACCGGTTGCGCCGCGTGGAAGGCGACGAGCACATCCGCCCGTTGCGCGGCAGCCACCTGCTGTTGCCGGCCTGGCGCTTGCCGGTGGCGCACGCCTTCAGCTTCATGCACGCGGCGGACAAGCGTCCGGTGTTCGTCTTCCCCTGGGAGGGCGCGACCGTGATCGGCACCACGGACCTCGATCACCGCGAAAGCCTCGACCAGGACGCACGCATCAGCGCCGAGGAAGTGGACTACCTGCTCGCCGCCTGTGCACAGCAGTTTCCCGGCGCGCATATAGGCGCTGCGGATATCCGCTCGACCTGGGCCGGCGTGCGCCCGGTGGTCAGCTCGGGCCATCCGTCGAAAAAGCCTTCGGACGAAAAACGCGAACACGCGCTGTGGATCGAGCCTGGCTGCGTGACCCTCGCCGGCGGCAAGCTCACCACTTTTCGCCTGCTGGCGCTGGAGGTGCTGCGTACCTGCGCGCCCATGCTCGGCCGCGAAGTGGCGGAAGAGCCGGGCACGGTGTTCGGCGAGCCGCCCGCCGTCGAACTGCCCGGCCTCGGGCCGCAACCGCTCCGACGCCTCGCCGGCCGCCACGGCCGCAACCTGCCGCAGCTGGCGAGGCTGATCGAGGCGGTCGGCGGCGGGCGGGTCGGCGACAGCGACTGCCTGTGGGCCGAACTGGCCTGGGCGGCCGAGGGCGAGCTGGTGCTGCACCTCGACGACCTGCTGCTCCGGCGTACCCGCCTGGGCCTGCTGCTACCCGCCGGCGCCGCCGCCGAACTGCCGGCGATCCGCGCACTGTGCCAGCCGCGCCTGGGCTGGGACGACCAACGCTGGGCGCGCGAAGAACAGGACTACCTGGACCTCTGGCGACGTTGCTACAGCCTGCCGGGCAAAACCGAATAACAAGAAGGACCGCACCTTGAGCGAACAGAGCTACCTGCTGGCCATCGACAACGGCACCCAGAGCGTGCGTGTGCTGCTCTTCGACCTCGCCGGCAACCTGGTCGGCAAGGGCAAGGTCGAGCTGGAGGCCTACTATTCGACCCAGCCCGGCTGGGCCGAGCAGGACCCGGAATACTACTGGACCAAGCTCGGCGAGGCCTGCGCGCTGTTGTGGGCGCAGACCGGCGTCGATCGCCGCCTGATCCGTGGCGTGTCGCTGACCACCCAGCGCGGCACCGTCATCCACGTCGACGCCCAGGGCAAGCCGCTGCGCCCGGCGATCCTCTGGCTGGACCAGCGCCGCGCCGAGGTCGAGGGGCGCATCAAGGGCCCCTGGGGCTGGCTGTTCAAGCTGGCCGGCGCCGAGGGCGCGGTGGACTACTTCCGCAGCCAGGCCGAGGTGAACTGGGTGGCGCAGCGGCAGCCCGAGCTGCACGCCGCCACGCACAAGGTGCTGCTGCTTTCCGGCTTCCTCACCCAGCGTCTCTGCGGGCGCTTCGTCGACTCCCTGGCGTGCAGCGTGGCCTACCTGCCGTTCGACTACAAACGCCTGAAATGGGCTGCCCCGCGCGACTGGAAATGGCAGGCGGTGACGGTCCGTCAGGAGCAGTTGCCGGAGCTGTTCAAGCCTGGCGAGAAGCTCGGTGAGATCAGCGCCGAGGCGAGCCGCCACACCGGCATCCCCGAAGGGCTGCCGCTGATCGCGGCGGGCGCCGACAAGGCCTGCGAAGTGCTCGGCGCCGGAGCCATCGAGCCGAGCGTGGCGTGCCTGTCCTACGGCACCACCGCGACCATCAACACCACCCGCTCGCGCTACCTGGAAACCATCCCGCTGATCCCGCCGTACCCGGCGGCGATCCCCGATCATTTCAACACCGAAGTCATGATCTACCGCGGCTTCTGGATGGTCAGCTGGTTCAAGCGCGAGTTCGGCCTGCGCGAGATGCAGCGCGCCGCCGAGCTGGGCGTGGAGCCGGAGAAGCTGTTCGACGAACTGGTCGAGCAGGTGCCGCCCGGTTCCATGGGCCTGATGCTGCAACCCTACTGGACGCCGGGTATCCGCGAACCGGGGCTGGAAGCCAAGGGCGCGGTGATCGGCTTCGGCGACGTGCACACCCGCGCGCACCTGTACCGCGCCATCCTCGAAGGCCTGGCCTACGCCCTGCGCCAGGGTAAGGAGCGCATCGAGAAGCGCTCCGGCACCCACATTGAACGCCTGCGCGTGGCCGGCGGCGGCTCCCAGAGCGACGCCGCCATGCAGCTGACCGCCGACATCTTCGGCCTGCCGGCGGAGCGCCCGCACGTCTACGAGGCGTCCGGCCTGGGCGCGGCCATCGACTGCGCGGTGGGCCTGGGGCTGTACCCGGACTTCGCCAGCGCCATCGCCGGCATGACCCGCGTCGGCCAGGTGTTCCAGCCGCGCGCCGAGGCGCAGCGCACCTACGAGCGGCTCTATCGCGAGGTCTACCAGCGCATGTACCGCCAGCTGAAACCGCTGTACCAGAGCATCCGCGAGATCACCGGCTATCCCGCCTGAACTTCCGCCCCGGCGTCGATGGTCCATAGTGAACGGACCTGACTGGGGGAAAGGACATGGCGAAACCCGAAGCGCTGCTCATCCTGCACGGCAAGCAGGCGGCCAACGACGAGGTGCGCGCGGCGGTGCTGGCGCGCCGCGACGCCGGCTGGCGCCTGGACGTGCGCGTGACCTGGGAGGAGGGCGACGCCGAACGCCTGGTGGACGAGGCGCTGGCCGCCGGCTACCCGACGTTGATCGCCGGCGGCGGTGACGGCACCGCGCGCGCTGTGGCCGAGGCGCTCTACCGCGGCGGTGCCGCGGCGAGCCTGGCCCTGCTGCCGCTGGGCACCGCCAACGATTTCGCCCGCGCCGCCGGCGTTCCGCTGCAGCCGGACGCCGCGCTGGCGCTGCTGGAGCAGCCGGCGCGCAGCGTCGATCTGGGCGAGGTGCAGGGGCGGGTGTTCCTCAACATGGCCACCGGCGGCTTCGGCTCCACGGTCACCGCCAACACCTCGGAAGACCTGAAGAAGGTGCTCGGCGGCGCCGCCTACCTGCTCACCGGGCTCAGTCGCTTCTCCGAGGTGCACGCGGCCCAGGGGCATTTCCACGGGCCCGGCTTCGACTGGCGCGGTGAATTCCTCGCCCTGGGCATCGGCAACGGCCGCCAGGCCGGCGGCGGGCACCCGCTGTGCGCCCAGGCGCTGGCCGACGACGGCCTGCTCGACATCGGCATCCTGCCGGCGCCCGGCGACATGCTGGCGACCCTCGGCACCTTGCTCGGCAGTGGCGGCGATCTCCAGGAGTTGATGGTGCGCGCGCGCTTGCCGTGGGTGGAGCTGGAAGCCGGCGAGGGGCTGGCGATCAACCTCGACGGCGAGCCGCTGGAGGCAAGCCGGGTGCGCTTCGAGGTGCGTCCGGCGGCGCTGCGCCTGCACCTGCCGGCGGATTCGCCGCTGCTGGGCGCGGCGCCAGCGGAATAGCCGCGCCGCCCGACGGGGCTGGCCGGCTGCGGTCAGCTGAGGCATGATGGCGCCGCGCCAGTATCTTGTCGACGGAATCCCGGCCGATAGCCCTGACGCTATTCACCCGACTTCAGGAGCAGGCATGGCCGGCATTCTCGACAGCGTCGATCAACGCACCCAACTGGTGGGCCAGAACCGCCTGGAAATCCTGGTGTTCCGCCTGGCCGGCCGGCAGCAGTTCGCCATCAACGTGTTCAAGGTCCAGGAAGTGCTGCAGCTGCCGCGCCTGACCCTGATCCCGCAGCGCCACCCGATGATCTGCGGGGTGATCAACCTGCGCGGGCAGACCCTGCCGGTGATCGACCTGTCCCACGCCATCGGCATGCGCCCGCTGCGCCCGGAAGAGCGCAACACCATCATCGTCACCGAGTACAACCGTTCGGTGCAGGCCTTCCTGGTCGGCGGCGTGGAACGCATCCTCAACCTCAACTGGGAGGCGGTGCAGCCGCCGCCCAGCGGCGCCGGGCGCCAGCACTACCTCACCGCGATCACCCGGATCGAAGATCGCCTGGTGGAAATCATCGACGTGGAGAAGGTGCTGGCCGAGATCGTGCCGATGAACACCCGCGTCTCCGCCGAACGCCTGGACGGCGACCTGCTGAGCCAGACCAGCGGCCGCGAGGTGCTGGTGGTGGACGACTCCAGCGTCGCCGTGACCCAGTTGCGCGACACCCTGGGCCAGCTCGGCCTGAAGCTCCACGTGGCCACCGACGGCCTGCGCGCGCTGCGCCAGCTGCAGGCCTGGGCCAACGCCGGCGAGGACCTCGACGAGAAGCTGCTGATGGTCTTCACCGACGCCGAGATGCCGGAAATGGACGGCTACCGGCTGACCACCGAGATCCGCAACGACCCGCGCCTGCGCGACCTCTACGTGGTGTTGCACACCTCGCTGTCGGGCAGCTTCAACGAGGCGATGGTGCGCAAGGTCGGCTGCGACGATTTCCTTTCCAAGTTCCAGCCGGACCAGTTGGTGGAAGTCGTGCGCCGGCGCCTGGAGAAGCTTCCGGCCTGAACCGCGACCGCGCGTAGGGCGAATAACCGTTCGCGGTTATCCGCCGTCGGCCGCGACGCCAGCGTCCCAATAGAGCGGCGGATAACGCTGTAGGCGTTATGCGCCCTACGGGCTGCGCGACGGTGCTGCGCCGATTGCTCGGCGTCGATTCGCGCCGTATAACGGCTTCTTTGCCCCGCAACAAGGAAGCCGCCCCCATGCTCACCCTCAGCGAGCTCTACCGTTATCCGGTGAAATCCACCCGCTACGAAGCCCTCGAGTCGGTCCGCCTGGACGCGCTGGGGCTGGAGGGCGACCGCCGCTGGATGGTGGTGGAGGCGAGCAACGGGCGTTTCCTCACCCAGCGCCTGTTGCCGCAGATGGGCCGCATCGAGGCCCGCTGGCAGGACGACGGTCGCGCCCTGCGCCTGCGCGCGCCGGACATGGACGATCTGCTGGTGGCGGTGCCGGGCGTCGACGAGGCACTGCGCGGCGTGACCATCTGGCGCGACATCCTCCAGGTGCCCGACGCCGGCGACCTCGCGGCCGACTGGCTGAGCCGCTTCCTCGGCCGTGACTGCCGCCTGGTGGCGATCCCCGAGCAGCGCGCGCGCCAGGTCGATACCGCCTACGCCGCGCCGGGTGAGAAAGTGCATTTCGCCGACGGCTTCCCGCTGCTGCTGATCGGCCAGGGCTCCCTCGACGATCTGTCGGCGCGCGTCGGCCAGCCGCTGGAGATGCTGCGTTTCCGCCCCAACCTGGTGGTGCTGGGCGCCGAGCCCTACGCCGAGGACGGCTGGAAACGCATCCGCATCGGTGACGTGGAGTTCCGCGTGGCCAAGCCCTGCGGGCGCTGCATCCTCACCACCATCGACCCGGAGACTGGCGAACGCAACGCCGAACGTGAACCCCTGGCGACCCTGCTGAAGTACCGCCAGGTGGACGGCGAGGCGCTGTTCGGGCAGAACCTGGTGGCGCTCAACCGTGGCGAACTGCGCCTGGGCATGCCGGTGGAAGTCCTCGAGTAACACGACTTCTGCGCTGCGATCCTGGTCCAGCGGCGTATAACGCGGAGCGTTATACGCCCTACCCAAAGTTCAAGTCTGGCGTAGGGCGTACAACCGTTCGCGGTTGTACTCCGACACGTCTCACTGGTCGGCAGGGTCCTTCACCTCGGTCCAGCTGCTGTCCGGGTCGAAGGCCTTCATGGCCAGGGCCAGCTTGGCGCTGTCCGGCCCCAGGTCCTTCTCGAACACCTCGCCGTCGTGGCTGATCATGAACGACATCACCCCGCTGTCGCCGTAGCGCGCCGGCCAGGCGACCACGGCGAAGCCGCGGGTCATGTGCCCGCCGATCCGGTAGTCGTAGGCGCCACCGGGCGCCGACGGGCCCTGGGCGGTGAGGATGCGGTAGTGGTAGCCGTGCCATTCGCCGCCCGGCTTGGCGTCGCCGAACAGCGGGCCGAGCGGGCTTTCCTCGACGCCGGGCTGCTCGGCCCAGTACAGGCCGTCGAACTTGCCGTCGCTGCTCTGGAACTTCTGCGCGTATTCGAGCAGTCCATCGTTGTTGCGGTCGACCGACGCGTAGTCCATCTGCGCGTCGTGGTAGGCCTGTACGGCCTGGATGGTGGCCAGTTCGTTGCGGCCGATGCGGCGCTCGCGAATCTCCTCGACGCTGCCCTTGGCGTCGAACGCCCAGCCCTGTTTGTCCTGGCGCAGCACCAGCGGCAGGGTCCAGCCGTCGTTGCCGACCACCAGGTGGGCGCGCTTGTCGCCGTCGTCGTGGATGGCGTGCTTCTGCTTGTACAGGTCGAGGAAGGCGTCGACGTCCTTGCGCTCGATGTTCTTCACCGGGATGTAAGTCTGCCAGTCGTCGCCGAGCAGCGTAGCGAGGCGCTGGGCGTCGGCGTGCTCGGTGCCGAGCGCGGCGACGAAGGCCGCGGCGGCCTCGTCCGGGGTCTTGAAGGCTTGCTGCGCCTGGGCCAGCGGGGCGAGCAGCAGGCAGAGCAGGGCGATACGCGGGGTACGGGTCATGGCGAATCTCCTCTCAGCGTCTCGACCGGCCGCCGCGCGATATCGCCGGGGCGGAGCGTTGCACCGGGCGACCGGCGGCCTGCATGCGCCCGCCGCCGCCGGAGCGCGCGCTGGCCCGGCTGAGCTGCCCGCGTTCGCTGCTGGCGCGTGCCTGGCGCGGGTTGCGGGCGTCGGCGAAGGCGTTGTTGCGCGGCCCCTGGTTGCCGGCGAAGCGTTCGCGCGCCTGGCGCTGGGCTTTCAGGTTGTCTGGCGCGCGCTCGCGGGCGCGGTTGCCGGCCTGCTCGCGCTGGCGCAGGTTATTGTCCTGGCGCAGCTTGGGTTCCTGGCGCATCTCGCGGCTGGCGCTCTGCGCGCGTTCGAGCGCCTGGCGGTTGTTCGCTGCCGGCGCCGCCACGCCGTGTTTGCTCAGGCTCTGCCGCGCGCGCTCCCGTTCGGCGGCGCGCGGGTCCTGGCCGCGCAGGGCGACGCGCTGGTCGGCGCCGGCCAGGCGGCGGTCGAAGCGCTGCTGGTTGACCTGGCCGCGATAGGGCACGCCCTGGCGGTAGGCCGGGTTGTGCTGCCAGGTGCGCTGGCTGGCGTCGATGCGCCGGTTGACGTTGATGTTGTTGTAGCGGTTCACGTCGATATCGACGTCGCCGTGGCCCCAGTCGCAGTCGCCCCACAGCGAGGCGACCGCGGCGACGCCCACGCCGAACGCCAGCCCGGTCGCCAGGCCGGTGGCCACCGGATACTCCGGCGGCGGCGGGTAGTAGGTCGGCGGATAGGCCGGCGCGGGCCACTGGCCATAGACCACGGTGGGGTTGTAGCTGGGCACGTAGACTACCTGCGGGTCGGCCGGCTCGATGACGATGGTCTGCGCCGGCGCCGCTACCTGGGTCGTGGTTTGGCTGGGCGCGGCCTGCTGCACCGTCACCTTCTGCTGCGGGCCGGACTCCAGGTTGCCGGCCGCCTTGGCGCGCTGGCGCAGCGTTTGCACGCTCTGCATCACGGCGTCGGGCTGGGCCAGGAAGGCGTCGCCCACGCGCTGCACCCAGGCCGGGTCCTGGCCCATCAGGTTCAGCACCGCCGGGAAGGCCACCAGCGACTGCACGCTGGGGTCCCAGGGCTGGTCGGCCACCTGGCGCACGGCGTCGTCGCCCTTGGCGTCGGGGTGGGCCTTGGCCCAGGCCACGGCATCGGCGACGTTCCCGGGGTAGGTCGCGGCCATCAGCACCTGCGCTAGCAGCGAGTCGGGGTAGAGGGCGATGGGCGCGAGCATCTGCTCCAGCTGCTCGGCGCTGAACACGGCTTCGGCAGGCGCCGGGGCGGCTGGTTCGGCGGCCGCCGGAGCGGCTTCGCTCGGGGCGGACGCCGGCGCCGGGGCGCTCGGGGCAGCGGCGTCGGCAGCGTGCAGGGAGAGGCTGGCGAGGGCCAGCACGGCGAAGGTCAGGGCGGTGCAGTGATGGAGTGGACGCATGGCGCATCTCCCGCGAGGCAGCGGCAATCGCTACCCGGAGCAAGATGCCCGGGCGCCCCTGCAAGCATAGGCGCCCGGCGGAAATCTGCGCTTGCCGCGGCTCAGAGCTCGTCGAAGAAGCGCTCGTGCCAGTCCACCAGCGGTTGCGGCACGCCGATCTTCTGCCCGTAGATCACTGCGTAGGACAGTACGTTCTGCACGTACTGGCGGGTCTCGTCGAAGGGGATGCTTTCCACCCAGACGTCGAACGACAGGTGGCGGGCGTCCTTCAGCCACTGGCGCACGCGGCCGGGGCCGGCGTTGTAGGCGGCGGTGGCGAGCACGCGGTTGCCGTTGAACTGGCCCTGCACCTGGCTGAGGTAGGCGGCGCCGAGCTGGATGTTGACGTCCGGGAGGATCAGCTGCTGCGGCCCGGCCAGGGGAATGCCGAATTTCTTCGAGGTTTCCTTGGCGGTGGCCGGCATCAGCTGCATCAGCCCGGTGGCGCCGACGCCGGAACGCGCGTCGGCCATGAAGGCGCTTTCCTGGCGGGTGATGGCGAACACCCAGCTGGGGTGCAGGTCGCGGTTGCGCGCCTCGCGCAGCAGGCTGTTGCGGTGCGCCACCGGGAAGCGGATGTCGAGGTCGTCCCAGTACTGCGCCTGGCTGATGGCGCGGATGGCCGGGAAGTACCACTGCATGTCGTAGGCCATCTTGGCCTGGGCCAGCAGTTCGTCGTGGCTGAACACGCGGGCGGCGTAGTACCACTCGCGGCGCGCGCTGATGACGTCGCCGCGGGCGTAGAACTCCAGGGCGCGGCGGGTGCTGGCGGCGTTGCGCACGCGCTGCATCACCTGCGGGCTGATGTTCACCGGGCGGTTGTTCAACTGGTAGGGCGCGTTGATCCGGTCGGCGGCGAGGAAACCGTAGAAGTCGCGCTCGCGCGCCAGCGGCCGGTACAGCGCCATGGCCTGCGGGTTCTGTGGCTGGGCCAGCTGCAGGGTGCGCGCCTGCCAGTAGCGCCAGCGGTTGGTCTCGGCGAGGTCCTTGGGCAGCTGGCGGGTCAACTGGTAGGCGTCTTCCCAGCGGCCCAGGCGCATCAGCAGGCGCAGGCGCCATTCGGTGACGGTGTTGTCGCGCAGCTCGGGGTCGTAGCGGGTCATCAGCGGCAGGGCGCGGGCGTCATTGCGACGCGCCAGGCCGAGGCCGATCTGGCGGGCGATGTTGACCTTCTCCTCGGCGGTGAAGGGCAGGCTGCTTTCATAGTGGTCGAGCAGGTCCAGCGCGCGGTCCGGCTCCTGTTTGGCCAGGCGCCGCAGGCCCAGGCCGACGACGTCGGCCATGGCGTGGGTGCGCAGCTCGAAGCGCCCGGTCTGGCTGAGCTGGGCCGGGTTCTGCGCCACCTTGACCATCAGCTCGCCGAGGCCGCCGAGGGTCGGCAGGCGCAGCGAAAGGTTGCTGGCCAGTCCGTAGTTGCCTTTCTCGGCGGCCAGCTTCAGGCGCTTCCAGACCATGTCTTCGGTGAGCTGGCCGTCGGCCTGCCAGAGGCCGAACAGGGTGTCGCAGGCGTCGGGCTGCGACTTGCCCACCAGCCACAGCTTCTGCGCGGTCTCGTAGCCGGCGGTCTTCTGCCCATGGCTGAGCTGGTACTGGCCGTACAGGCAGTCCAGCTCGGTGAAGTTCATCTTCGGGTCGTAATAGTTGAGGAAGGTCTTCCAGTCCTCGCGGTCGGCCAACTGGCGCAGCCAGCGCAGCTTCAGCCAGTTGATCTGCGGCAGGTCGCCGTGCTCGGTGAGGAAGCCCTCGATCGCGGCGTCGCTGGCGCTTTTCAGACGGTTGGTCAGGTCGTCGTAGCCCAGGTAGGGTTCCAGCGGATAATCCGCCAGCGCCTGGCGGTAGCGCAGGTACGGGCCGTTGTCGTTGCGCGCCAGGGCGGCCTTGGCTTCGTCGTACATCTGCCGCTGCTGGGTCAGCGACGCGGCCTGCGCCGGGAGGGCGCTGGTCAGGGAGAGGAACAGGTAGGAAAGCAGGAGAGTGAGGCGACCGCGCATGAGTCTTCCGGGCTGGTGATTCGTGGCGCTGTCTGGACCGCGCCGATAGGCACAAGCTTAGCTTGTTGCGCGGCGGCGGCGGAAGCGTCGCGGAACTACCGTCGGGCACAAAAGATGACAGCGCCAGGCTCGCGCAACGCTCTGACTTTTTTCGACTTTCCCTTACACTGCGGCCCCAGTTTTCCGGAGATGCCCCATGACCCTGCTGAAGTTCACCGATGTGTCCCTTGCTTTTGGCACCACGCCGCTGATGGACAAGGTGTCCTGGCAGATCGAAAGGGGCGAGCGGGTCTGCATCATCGGCCGCAACGGCACCGGCAAGTCGAGCATGCTCAAGCTGGTGAAGGGCGAGCAGATGCCCGACGACGGCGAGATCTGGCGCGCCCCGGCGCTGAAGATCGGCGAACTGCCGCAGGAACTGCCGGTGGCCGACGAGCGCAGCGTCTACGACGTGGTGGCCGAAGGCCTGGCCGGCGTCGGCGAGCTGCTGGCGCGCTTCCATCACCTGAGCATGCACATCGAGACCGAGGACGACCTGACCCAGCTGGCGCGCGTCCAGCAGGAACTGGAAGCCCGCGACGGCTGGCGCCTGCAGCAACTGGTGGAAACCACCCTCACGCGCCTGCAGCTGCCGGCCGACAAGACCCTGGCCGAGCTCTCCGGTGGCTGGCGCCGCCGCGTGCTGCTGGCCCAGGCGCTGGTCGCCGAGCCCGACCTGCTGCTGCTCGACGAGCCGACCAACCACCTGGACATCGGCGCCATCGCCTGGCTGGAAGAGGCGCTGGCCGGCTTCCCCGGCGCGGTGCTGTTCATCACCCACGACCGCGCCTTCCTGCAGGCCGTGGCCAACCGCATCCTCGAACTCGACCGCGGCCATCTGATCGACTGGAAGGGCGACTACGCCAGCTTCCTGGTGCACAAGGAGCAGCAACTGGCGGCCGAAGAGGCGGCCAACGCGCTGTTCGACAAGCGCCTGGCCCAGGAAGAGGTGTGGATTCGCCAGGGCATCAAGGCCCGGCGTACCCGTAACGAAGGTCGCGTGCGCGCGCTCAAGGCGATGCGCAACGAGCGCGCCGAGCGCCGCGAGCGCACCGGCAAGGCCAGCTTCCAGCTGGAGTCGGCGGAGAAGTCCGGCAAGCAGGTGATCGTGGTCGAGAAGGCCAGCTTCGCCCATCCCGGCGGCGAGGCGCTGATCCGCGATTTCTCCCTGGTGCTGCAACGCGGCGACCGCATCGGCCTGCTCGGCGCCAACGGCACCGGCAAGACCACCCTGCTCAAGCTGCTGCTCGGCGACCTGCAGCCGACTTCCGGCAGCGTCAAGGAAGGTACGCGCCTGGAAGTGGCCTATTTCGACCAGTTGCGTCACCAGCTGGAGCCGGAAAAAACCGTTATCGACAACATTTCCGAAGGCCGCGAGTTCATCACCATCGAAGGCCAGAACCGCCACGTGCTGAGCTACCTGGGCGACTTCCTGTTCACCCCGCAGCGCGCCCGCACGCCGGTCAAGGCGCTGTCCGGCGGTGAACGGGCACGCCTGTTGCTGGCCAAGCTGTTCAGCAAGCCGGCGAACCTGCTGGTGCTCGACGAACCGACCAACGACCTCGACGTGGAAACCCTGGAGCTGCTGGAAGAAGTGCTGCTGAGCTTCCCCGGCACCGTGCTGATGGTCAGCCACGATCGGGAATTCCTCGACAACGTGGTGACCAGCACCCTGGTGTTCGAAGGCGAAGGCCGCGTCCGCGAGTTCGTCGGTGGCTACAACGACTGGCTGCGCCAGGGCGGTTCGCCGCGGCTGCTCGGTGTGGGCGAGGAGAAGGCCGCCAAGGCCGCCCCCGAAGCCGCCCCGGTCGCTGCGGCGCCGGTTGCCGTGGCCGAAGCGCCGAAGAAGAAGCTCAGCTACAAGCTGCAGCGCGAGCTGGAAGCGATTCCCGGGGAGATCGAGGCCCTGGAGACGCAACTGACCGGCGTGCAGGAAGAAATGGCGGCACCCAGCTTCTACCAGCGCCCGGCGGAGGAAACCCGCGCGGTGCTGGAGCGCCTGGAGAGCCTGCAGGCGGAACTGGACCGGCTGATCGAGCGCTGGGCCGAACTGGAAGAGTGACCCGACCCGGCGGGCGAGGCCCCGGGAAGCTGCCGCTGCGGCGGTAATCGGTGAGTTGGGGATGGTCCATGGCAATCGAGTACCGCATCAATCTGGATGACGAACACGCCTTCAGCTATCGCATCGAGCTGGAGCGCAGCTTCGACCGCGAGCAGGCCGCCGCCGCGCCGCCCTGGACGCGCCTGGAGCACAACCAGTGCAGCAACTGTCCGCTGTCCCGCGAGCAGTACCGCAACTGCCCGGCGGCGGTCGACCTGCACCGGGTGATCGAGGATTTCCGCGGCCTGCCGGCGGTGAAAAAGGTGGATGTGCTGGTGCGCACGCCGGAGCGCGAGTACCGCAAGCAGGTCGGCCTGGAGGAGGGCCTGCGGGCGCTGCTCGGGGTGATCATGGCGACCAGCGCCTGCCCGCTGCTGGGGCGACTCAAGCCGATGGCGCAGCAGCACCTGCCGTTCGCCAGCAACCAGGAATTCATTACCCGCGCGGTGTCGCTGTACCTGATGCGCCAGTATTTCAACTATCGCGAGGGGCGCCACGCCGACTGGGAGCTGAAGGGGCTGGTGCGTCTGTACCAGCAACTGCAGCTGGTCAACCAGGCGTTCTGGCAGCGCATCCACGAGACCTGCGTGGGCGACTCCAACCTCAAGGCCTTCCTCAGCTTCTTCTCGATGTCCTCGAGCATGAGCTATTCGCTGGAGGCGCAGCTGCAGAAGGTCCGCCCGGCGCTGATGAGCGGCGGCGAGGTATTCTGAGCGGCCGCGCCCGTGGTGGGCGCGGCCGGTTTTTCACTCGGTTTTCTGCAGGCGCACGGCCAGCACGTCGCAGGGCGCACCGTGCAGCACATCGTTGGCGGTCGAGCCGAGCAACAGGGCCAGGCCGTGGCGGCCATGGCTGCCGACGATGATCAGGTCGCAGCCCTGTTCCTTGGCCAGGCGGTGGATCTCCTGGCGTGGCTGGCCATAGACCAGGTGGCTCTGGGCGATGGAAACCTGCGGGTAGCTGAGGGTGAACTGGTGCATGCGCTCCTTGGCCTGGTCGAACTGCTGTTGCTGCAGCATCGACAGGTCCATCGGCACGTCGCCACCGAAGGCCATGGCCATGGGCTCGACCACATGCACGGTGGAGAGCCGCGCCTGGGCGCTGGCGGCCAGCGCCACGGCGCGCTTCATCACCGGATCGCATTCGTCGGTGAGGTCCACGGCGACCAGGATGTGTTGGTAGGGCATGAGCGTCTCCTCCGGGGGACAGTTATGAAGACAAGTATGGCCCTTCGGGCCGGGGTATACCTGAATATGACAGTCTGGTGGACGATACTGCTCCTGGCGCTGGTGCTCAGCCCGCTGGCCTGGCTGATGCCTTCGCGCGGGCAGCGCGGGCAGATGGACCTGCGCCTGCAGGCGCGGCGCCTGGGCCTGGCCATGCAGATGGCGCGCCAGGAGTGGCCGCACTGGCTGCAGCGGCAGCCGCCGCAGAGCTGTGCGCAGTACCACCGCGGCCGCAGTCGCGGACGCAAGGACGACTGGCGCTACTGGCAGAGCGAGGCGGGCGTGTGGCTGGACCGCTGGCGCGAGCCCTGCGCGGACGCCGAACTGCTCGCCGACCTGGCGACGCTGCCGGCGGACGTGTACATGGTCGAGGCGTCCGCGCAGTTCATTGCGCTGTACTGGGGCGAGCGCGGCGGCAGCGACAACCTGCAGCGGGTCGCCGATTTCCTCGCGCGGCGCGCCTGAGCGCCGGCCGGCTGGCCGCATTCAGAGCTGCGCCGCGGCGTAGGACCCGGAGACCTGCTCCAGGTCGGCGATGATGCCGTCGGAGTACTTGTCGATGAGGAAGGGCACGTTGCTCTGCGCGGCGCCCTGCAGGGACTTCTCGATGAACCGCCACTTGGTGGCGATGGCCCGCAGCTCGCGGCCGATCTCCGGGCTGGTCTGCGGCGCCTGCTGCAGCTGCAGCAGGTTGATGGTGAAGCGGTTGGTCAGGTCGTCGAGGGGCTGCTGGTCTTCGCTGCGCACCGGGTTCGCGCCGACCGAGGCGTTGCGTGATACGTAATTCCAGGTGATCGACTGCATCAGCAGGCTCTGCTCGCGGCTCTGCTGGGTGAGCGGAGGCACGATTTGCCCGCTGTCCTTCTGGATACCGTCATAGAGCTGCTCGGCGGTGTCCAGCAACTGGCTGTTGCGGCTGGCCAGGTCGCCCAGGGGCTGGAAGTCGTTGTAGCCGTTCTGCTTCTGCGCCTGCAGTTGCTGCTCCAGGGCCTGGCGGTAGGCGGCCCACTGTTCCTGCAACTTGCCCTTGAGCTGGGTGGAGGCGCCGCCGGGCATCGAGCCCAGGCGCGCCAGCGCGGCGTCGGCTTCGGCCGTGGAGCTGCTGACCAGGCCGGCGTAGCGCGGGTCGCCTTCCATCGCGTTGAGCAGGAACAGGTCGCTGAGGCTGCGCTGGGCGGCCAGGCGCATCTGATGCAGCGCCAGCAGGTCGCCGGCGGGCTCGGCGCGAGCCAGCAGGGGCAGGGCGGACAGCACGAGCAGGGACAACAGGCGGGCCAGCGGGCGGCATGGCATGGGCGCGTCTCCTTGGGGCCGTTGGGCTTCTTTTTGTTGTTCTTTGCGGCGCTCGATCCGCGAGCGGCTCGCCGGACTCTACCCCGCGCTCGTCGGATTTTCCAGCCACTGTCTGTACGACCGTTCCAAGGTCCGGCGGCGGGGCGATGGGTTTCCTGAATGGTGCCCGAGAACCCCGCTGAATGCGCGATACAGAGGCTTTCGCGGGCGTTCTTCGCGATTGACAAGTGCAGGCTTTTCGAAGAAGGTGTGCACACCCGAATCAAACAGGCGTATGAATCGAGCGTTTGTCATGCAAGAACGTTCGAACAATGGCCCCGACCATCGCATCGGCGGGTGTGCCGCAGGCTTTGGGACTATGCTCCGCGACTGCGAGCGGTCCCGATACACGGCGTCCGATGCGTGAGTTCAAGCTTCCCTAGCGTGGAGATCAGTTGATGATTTACCAAGGTAAAGCCATCACGGTTAAGGCTCTTGAGAGTGGCATCGTCGACCTGAATTTCGACCTCAAGGGCGAGTCCGTCAACAAGTTCAACCGGCTCACCCTGAACGAACTGCGTGAAGCAGTCGATGCGATCAAGGCCGATGCGTCCGTCAAGGGCGTGATCGTGACCAGCGGCAAGGGCGTATTCATCGTCGGCGCCGACATCACCGAATTTGTCGACAACTTCAAAATGTCCGACGAAGAACTGCTGGCCGGCAACCTCGAAGCCAACAAGATCTTCAGCGCCTTCGAAGACCTGGAAGTCCCGACCGTCGCCGCGATCAACGGCATCGCCCTGGGTGGCGGCCTGGAAATGTGCCTGTCCGCGGACTTCCGCGTGATGAGCGCCACCGCCAAGATCGGCCTGCCGGAAGTCAAGCTGGGCATCTACCCTGGCTTCGGCGGTACCGTGCGTCTGCCGCGCCTGATCGGCGTGGACAACGCCGTCGAGTGGATCGCCTCGGGCAAGGAAAACCGTGCCGAGGACGCCCTGAAAGTCGGCGCCGTCGACGCCGTGGTCGCCCCCGAGCAACTGCAGGCCGCCGCCCTCGACCTGGTCAAGCGCGCCATCTCCGGCGAGCTGGACCACAAGGCCCGCCGCCAGCCCAAGCTGGAAAAGCTCAAGCTCAACGCCATCGAGCAGATGATGGCCTTCGAGACCACCAAGGGCTTTGTCGCCGGCCAGGCCGGCCCGAACTACCCGGCGCCGGTCGAAGCCATCAAGTCGATCCAGAAAGCCGCCAACTTCGGTCGTGACAAGGCGCTGGAAATCGAGGCCCAGGGCTTCGTCAAGCTGGCCAAGACCTCGGTCGCGCAAAGCCTGATCGGCCTGTTCCTGAACGACCAGGAACTGAAGAAGAAAGCCAAGCAGTACGACGAAGTCGCCAAGGACGTGAAACTGGCCGCCGTACTCGGCGCCGGTATCATGGGCGGCGGCATCGCCTACCAGTCGGCGGTCAAGGGCACCCCGATCCTGATGAAGGATATCCGTGAAGACGGTATCCAGATGGGCCTGGCCGAAGCCTCCAAGCTGCTCGGCAAGCGCGTCGAGAAAGGCCGTCTGACCCCGGCCAAGATGGCCGAGGCGCTGAACGCCATTCGCCCGACCATGTCCTACGGCGATTTCGGCAACGTCGACATCGTCGTCGAAGCCGTGGTCGAGAACCCCAAGGTCAAGCAGATCGTGCTGGCCGAGGTGGAAGGCGTGGTGAAGGAAGACGCGATCCTCGCTTCCAACACCTCGACCATCTCCATCAGTCTGCTGGCCAAGGCCCTGAAGCGTCCGGAAAACTTCGTCGGCATGCACTTCTTCAACCCGGTGCACATGATGCCCCTGGTCGAAGTCATCCGTGGCGAGAAGTCCGGTGACGTGGCCGTCGCCACCACCGTGGCCTACGCCAAGAAGATGGGCAAGAACCCCATCGTGGTGAATGACTGCCCCGGCTTCCTGGTCAACCGCGTGCTCTTCCCGTACTTCGGCGGCTTCTCCAAGCTGCTGGGCTTCGGTGTCGACTTCGCGCGCATCGACAAGGTCATGGAGAAGTTCGGCTGGCCCATGGGCCCGGCCTACCTGTCCGACGTGGTCGGCATCGACACCGGCCACCATGGCCGCGACGTGATGGCCGAAGGCTTCCCGGACCGCATGGCCGTCGAAGGCAAGACCGCCGTCGACGTCATGTACGAAGCCAACCGCCTGGGCCAGAAGAACGGCAAGGGCTTCTACGCCTACGAGACCGACAAGCGCGGCAAGCCGAAGAAAGTCTCCGATCCGCAGGCTTATGAGCTGCTGAAATCCATTGTCAGCGAGCAGCGCGAGCTGAGCGACGAGGACATCATCAACTACATGATGATCCCGCTGTGCCTGGAGACCGTGCGTTGCCTGGAAGACGGCATCGTCGAGACCGCCGCCGAGGCCGACATGGGCCTGATCTACGGCATCGGCTTCCCGCCCTTCCGTGGTGGCGCGCTGCGCTACATCGACTCCATCGGCGTGGCCGAATTCGTCGCCCTGGCCGACAAGTACGCCGACCTGGGCCCGCTGTACCACCCGACCGCGAAGCTGCGTGAAATGGCCAAGAACGGCCAGAAGTTCTTCGGTTGAGTGCGAACGAATAGAGCGAGAGTGAATTTATGAGCCTGAATCCGAGAGATGCAGTCATTGTCGACTTCGGCCGCACCCCGATGGGTCGTTCCAAGGGCGGCATGCACCGTAACACCCGCGCCGAGACCATGTCCGCGCACCTGATCAGCAAAGTGCTGGAGCGCAACGCGCAGATCGACCCGGCGGAAGTCGAGGACGTCATCTGGGGTTGCGTGAACCAGACCCTGGAGCAGGGCTGGAACATCGCGCGCATGGCTTCGCTGATGACCCAGATCCCGCACACCAGCGCCGGCCAGACCGTCAGCCGCCTGTGCGGCTCGTCGATGAGCGCCCTGCACACCGCCGTGCAGGCGATCCAGACCGGTAACGGCGACGTCTTCGTCGTCGGCGGCGTCGAGCACATGGGCCACGTCGGCATGATGCACGGCGTCGACCCGAACCCGCACCTGTCGCTGTACGCCGCCAAGGCGTCCGGCATGATGGGCCTGACCGCCGAGATGCTGGGCAAGATGCACGGCATCACCCGCGAGGCCCAGGACAAGTTCGGCGTGCGTTCGCACCAGCTGGCGTGGAAGGCCACCCAGGAAGGCAAGTTCAAGGACGAAATCATCCCGATGGAAGGGTATGACGAGAACGGCTTCCTGAAGGTCTTCGACTTCGACGAGACCATTCGTCCGGAAACCACCCTAGAAAGCCTGGCCGCGCTGAAGCCGGCGTTCAACCCGAAAGGCGGCACCGTGACCGCGGGGACTTCCTCGCAGATCACCGACGGCGCTTCCTGCATGATCGTCATGAGCGCCCAGCGCGCCAAGGACCTGGGCATCCAGCCGATGGCCGTGGTGCGTGCCATGGCGGTTGCCGGTGTCGATCCGGCGATCATGGGCTACGGCCCGGTTCCGTCGACCAACAAGGCGCTCAAGCGCGCCGGCCTGACCATCGCTGACATCGATTACGTCGAGCTCAACGAAGCCTTCGCCGCCCAGGCCCTGCCGGTGCTGAAGGACCTCAAGCTGCTCGACAAGATGGAAGAGAAGGTCAACCTGCACGGCGGCGCCATCGCCCTGGGTCACCCGTTCGGCTGCTCCGGTGCGCGTATCTCCGGCACCCTGCTGAACGTGATGAAGCAGAACGGCGGTACCCTGGGCGTGTCCACCATGTGCGTGGGTCTCGGCCAGGGCATCACCACCGTCTTCGAACGCATCTAAGAACCTGCCCACGATCTGCTGCGCGTCGGCATAACTGCGTTAAAAACAGGCGAGTAATGCTCATTTAGTTGACTAAACTGCGCTTCCTCGCCTGTTTTTGCCTTGTTCTGCTCTAGCTCGCGAGATCGTGAACTGATTCTAAGCTTTCGCCGACGAACGAGCCGGGGCCCTGTGCCCCGGCTTTCTTTTTTCGGGGGATGGGGGATTGCCCCCGGCGCCCGGTGTCTGGAGAATCGCGGCTTTTTTCGCCGAGGAGCGCAGAAATGGCATTGCAGACCGGCCTCTACCGTCACTACAAGGGCCAGCAGTACCGTGTGCTGGGCGTGGCGCGGCACTCGGAAACCGAGGAGACCCTGGTGGTCTACCAGGCCCTGTACGGCGAATTCGGCCTCTGGGTACGCCCGCTGAGCATGTTCACCGAGGCCGTCGAAGTGGACGGCGAGCAGGTTCCGCGCTTTGCTCTGGTAAGCCCGGAAAGCGATCCGCTGCAATTGACCCAGGTCGGGTTCGGCGAATCCTGAACTTGACCTTGGACGGACCGCCACTATATATAGCGGTGCCGTTCCGGGCGCCTCCCTCCTTATATTCACCTTCTCGAAGCAGGAATCTTCCGATCCATGGGTAAATCGCTGGTCATCGTGGAATCACCGGCCAAGGCCAAGACCATCAACAAGTACCTGGGCAACCAGTACGTGGTGAAGTCGAGCATCGGCCACATTCGCGACCTGCCCACCAGCGGTTCGTCCAGCGCGAAGGAGCCGGCTGCCGCCAAGGCGCGCAAGACCGCCGCCGAGGTGCCTGCGCTGTCGCCGAAGGAAAAGGCCAAGCGCCAGCTGTTCACCCGCATGGGCGTGGACCCTGAGCACGGCTGGAAGGCCAAGTACGAGATCCTTCCCGGCAAGGAGAAGGTGATCGAGGAATTGCGCCGCCTGGCCAAGGACGCCGACACCATCTATCTCGCAACCGACTTGGACCGCGAAGGGGAGGCCATTGCCTGGCACCTGCGCGAGGCCATCGGCGGCGACGACAGCCGCTACAAGCGCGTGGTGTTCAACGAAATCACCAAGAAGGCCATCCAGGAGGCCTTCTCGCAGCCCGGCGAGCTGGACATCAACCGCGTCAACGCCCAGCAGGCGCGCCGCTTCCTCGATCGCGTGGTGGGCTACATGGTCTCGCCGCTGCTGTGGTCGAAGATCGCCCGCGGCCTGTCCGCCGGCCGCGTACAGTCGGTGGCGGTGAAGCTGGTGGTGGAGCGCGAGCGCGAGATCCGCGCCTTCGTGCCCGAGGAATACTGGGAAATCCACGCCGACCTGAACAACCCGCGCGGCGACAAGGCCCGCTTCGAGGTGGTGCGCGAGAAGGGCGAAGCCTTCAAGCCGCTCAACGAAGCCCAGGCCATGGCCGCCCTGGAGAAGCTCAAGGCCTCCAGCTACAGCGTCGCCAAGCGCGAGGACAAGCCGACTTCCAGCCGGCCCTCGGCGCCCTTCATCACCTCGACCCTGCAGCAGGCCGCGAGCAACCGCCTGGGCTTCGGCGTGAAGAAGACCATGATGATGGCCCAGCGTCTCTACGAGGCCGGCTACATCACCTATATGCGTACCGACTCGACCAACCTGTCGGCCGACGCCATCGAAATGGTGCGCGGCTTCATCGACAGCGAGTTCGGCGGGAAATACCTGCCGGCCAAGCCGAACTTCTATTCCAGCAAGGAAGGCGCGCAGGAGGCTCACGAAGCCATCCGTCCGTCCGACGTCAACCTGCGTCCGACCCAGCTGTCGGGCATGGAGCGCGACGCCGAGCGCCTGTACGACCTGATCTGGCGCCAGTTCGTCGCCTGCCAGATGCCGCCGGCCGAATATCTGTCGACCACCGTCAGCGTCGCCGCCGGTGACTTCGAGCTGCGCGCCAAGGGCCGCATCCTCAAGTTCGACGGCTACACCAAGGTGCTGCCGCAGCAGAGCAAGCCGGGCGAGGACGACGTGCTGCCGAACATGGCCCAGGGCGAGGCGATGAAGCTGCTCAAGCTCGACCCGAGCCAGCACTTCACCAAGCCGCCGGCGCGCTTCTCCGAAGCCAGCCTGGTCAAGGAACTGGAAAAACGCGGCATCGGTCGCCCGTCGACCTACGCGGCGATCATCTCGACCATCCAGGAGCGCGGCTACGTTGCCACCCACAACCGGCGCTTCTACGCCGAGAAGATGGGCGACATCGTCACCGACCGCCTCAACGAGAGCTTCTCCAACCTGATGGACTACGGCTTCACCGCCGGCATGGAAGAGCACCTCGATGACGTGGCCCAGGGCGAGCGCGACTGGAAACACCTGCTCGACGAGTTCTACGGCGACTTCAAGAAGAAGCTCGAAGTGGCCGAGGTCAGCGACAAGGGCATGCGCGCCAACCAGCCGACCCTGACCAACATCCCGTGCCGCGAGTGCGGCCGGCCGATGATGATCCGCACCGCTTCCACCGGCGTGTTCCTCGGCTGCTCGGGCTACAGCCTGCCGCCGAAGGAACGCTGCAAGGCGACCGTCAACCTCATCCCCGGCGACGAGATCGCCGCGGACGATGAAGGCGAGTCCGAATCCCGCGTGCTGCGCGGCAAGCACCGCTGCCCGATCTGCAGCACGGCGATGGACGCCTACCTGCTGGACGAGAAGCACAAGCTGCATATCTGCGGCAACAACCCGGACTGCCCGGGCTACGAGATCGAGGAAGGCCAGTACCGCATCAAGGGCTACGAAGGCCCGAGCCTGGAGTGCGACAAGTGCGGTAGCCAGATGCAGCTCAAGACCGGCCGTTTCGGCAAGTTCTTCGGCTGCACCAACCCGACCTGCAAGAACACCCGCAAGCTGCTGAAGAACGGCGAGCCGGCACCGCCGAAGATGGACGCCATCCGCATGCCGGAGCTCAAGTGCGAGAAGGTCGATGACGTCTACGTGCTGCGCGATGGCGCTTCCGGCCTGTTCCTGGCCGCCAGTCAGTTCCCGAAGAACCGCGAGACCCGCGCGCCCCTGGTGAGCGAGCTGGTGCCGCACAAGGATGAGCTGGATCCGAAGTACCACTTCCTGCTGGCCGCGCCGCAGAAGGACCCGGACGGTCGCCCGGCGGTGATCCGCTTCAGCCGCAAGACCAAGGAGCAGTACGTGCAATCCGAGGTGGACGGCAAGCCCACCGGCTGGCGCGCCTTCTTCGATGGCGGCAAGTGGAAGGTCGAAGACAAGCGCTGATGGGCGGCGCGCCCCGCGCAGGCGGGGCGCGCATATACTGCCGAGTGATCGCATGAGGGCGCGTTGATGGCTCAGGAACTCTACACCCGCACCAACCAGAAGCTGTATTTCGCCGGCCTGGCCCTGGAGGCCTGGCGCAAGGCGGAGGAAGCGCGACCGATGAACGCCCAGGCGCTGGTCCAGGCCGAGCGCGAGGCGGCGCTGTTCCACCTGTACGGCGCGGTGCTGGGCGTGGCCCACGAGATCGCCGGCTACTACCGCCTGCCCGAGGCCAACGCCCCGCGTGTCGAGTCACTGCTCAACGCCGAGGTCCTGGCGGCCCAGCCGAGCCCCGAGCTGGCCGAGCTGGTGGAGTTGGCGCAGCAGCCGGAAACCTGGCTGGCGCAACTGCTGGCCGCTTATGCCGCGCTGTTCCAGCCGCCGCGCGAGCCGCGCAAGGCCAAGGTCGACCCGACCCAGCCGCTGATCCAGGCTGTCAGCCTGGACGACGAGGAGCCGCAGGCGCTGGGCAACGCCGAGCTGGAAGCCTGGCGCAAGTCGCTGAAGGAAATGGTCCTGCGTTTCCGTGGCGCGCTCACCGAGCTCTGACGCCACAAGTCCGCTGGGCTAGGGGAGAGCGGCCATCGCTGTTACAATGGCCGTTCTGCTGTGAGAGAACCTAGCCATGCCGACCTCGTTCCTGGAAATCGTTGAACTGCCCGATGGGCGCATCGTGCTGCGTCGCGCGGACGATGAGGAGGCGCTGGTGACCCTGGAGTTCTCCAACGACGCGAAGGGCTTCCTTCAAGGCCAGCACATCGAAATCGCCAAGGCGATGTTCAATGTCGGTGTGCAACTGGCCGGCCGTCTTGCCGAAGGCGGCGAAGTCGAGCAGGACGGCCCCCGCGTCCTGCACTGATTCTTCCGTTTAACCCAGACGAATATTCAGACTCTGTGCCTGCCCGGCCAACGCCGCGCGGGCCAGTTGCGCACGTGTCTTGCCATTCAGCGCCGGCAGCCAGCTGACCACCGTGTGGCTGTGGCCCAGGCGCAGCGCCTCGCAGGCCAGCGCTTGCGCCGCCGCCTGGTCGCGCGCCGGCAGCAGCAGGATGCGCTCGCGGTTCAGCCCGGCCTTGCGCAGCCAGTCCGGGGTGAGGCTGGCGGGCGGGGCGATCAGGGTCAGCCAGCGGGCGTCCTGTTCTTCGCTGAGTTCGCGCAGGACGGGGGCGAGCAAGGTCAGGCAGTTCCCCGGCAGGCCGCGCAGCGAGAGCTCGCTGAACGCCTGTTCCTCGAGGTTCTCCGCTTCTGCCAGGGGCGCCAGCAAGGGTTCGCCGGCGCTGGCCCAGAGGGCCTCCTGGAACAGCGGGAGTTGCGGCAGGTCTAGCGGCTGCGGGTACTGCATGGTGCCTCCTGTCAGCGGCGGATCACGCCGACGCTCAAGCCTTCGATGATCAGGTCCTGTTCCTTGAGGTCGACCTCGATCGGGGCGAACTCGGGGTTCTCGGCGATCAGCCAGACCTTGTTGCCCTCGCGCTTGAAGCGCTTCACCGTGACTTCCTCGCCAAGGCGGGCGACCACGATCTGGCCGTTGCGCGCTTCGCGGGTGACGTGCACGGCGAGCAGGTCGCCGTCGAGGATGCCGACATCCTTCATGCTCTGCCCGCGCACGCGCAGCAGGTAGTCGGCGCGCGGGTTGAAGAAGGTCGGGTTGATCCGGCAGGCGTCCTCGACGTTCTGCTCGGCGAGGATCGGCGCACCGGCGGCGACCCGGCCGATGATCGGCAGTTCGTCGTCGTTGGCTGCGGTATTGGGCTCGAAGCCGGGGATGCGGATACCGCGCGAGGCGCCCGGGGTCATCTCGATGGCGCCCTTGCGGGCCAGGGCCTTGAGGTGTTCCTCGGCGGCGTTGGGCGACTTGAAGCCGAGCTCCTGGGCGATTTCGGCGCGGGTCGGCGGGTAGCCGTTGTCTTCCAGGCAACGCTTGATGAAGGCGAGAATCTCGGCTTGGCGCGGCGTCAGCTTCTGCATGTCCCTACTCTGTCTTTTTGTACAGTTGCTGGGATTATATACAGTGGTCGGCGCCTGGCAATGAAATTATTTCGCCGATCGGCGGCGTTACCCGCTGGGTGCGGCGGGCGTCTTGCTGGTATCGTTCGTCGAATTCCCTGAAAATCCGCAACAATCCTTCGCGCCAGGCTTGACAATGGTTCGGGGTGAAACGTAAGTTTCAAACAAGTGTTTGTCAGGTGAAATCATCCATGGCCCAGTCCGAAACCGTCGAACGTATCCTCGATGCTGCGGAGCAGCTGTTCGCGGAAAAAGGCTTCGCCGAAACCTCCCTGCGTCTGATCACCAGCAAGGCCGGGGTCAACCTGGCGGCGGTGAACTACCACTTCGGCTCGAAGAAGGCGCTGATCCAGGCGGTCTTCTCGCGTTTCCTCGGGCCGTTCTGCGCCAGCCTGGAAAAGGAACTCGACCGCCGTCAGGCCAAGCCCGACGCTTCGCGCGCCAGCCTCGAGGAGCTGCTCGAACTGCTGGTGGTGCAGGCCATGGCGGTGAAGCCGCGTAGCGGCAACGACCTGTCGATCTTCATGCGCCTGCTCGGCCTCGCCTTCAGCCAGAGCCAGGGACACCTGCGCAAGTACCTGGAAGAGGTGTACGGCAAGGTGTTCCGCCGCTACATGCTACTGGTCAACGACGCCGCGCCGCGTTTGCCGCCCATCGAGCTGTTCTGGCGCGTGCACTTCATGCTCGGCGCCGCCGCCTTCAGCATGTCCGGGATCAAGGCGCTGCGCGCCATGGCCGAGACCGACTTCGGGGTGAACACCTCCATCGAGCAGGTGATGCGCCTGATGGTGCCGTTCCTCGCCGCCGGCATGCGTGCCGACAGCGGGGTCAGCGACCCGTCGCTGGCCGGCGCCCAGCCCAAGCCGCGCAGCAAGGCGCCGGCGCCGGCCAAGGTCTGAACGCTGGGCCTGCCTGGGGCTATCGGCTAAGCTAGCGCGCTATTCCTGCTGTCGCTCGCGGACGATGCCCGATCTCGACCTGCTGCACATTTCCCTCGCCGACCAGACGCTCTACGGCTTCGCCGCGCAGCGCCTGGTGCTGCGCGTTCCGGTTTCCACCGCACTGAACGGTGCCGGTGAGCGCGAAGGCTCCGGCTGTACGCCGCGCGGCCTGCACCGGGTGCGGGCGAAGATCGGCGAAGGCCTGCCCAGCGGCGCGGTGCTGCGCGGCAGGCGCTGGACCGGCGAGGTCTGGAGCCCGGCGCTGCACGAGCAGTTCCCCGGGCGCGACTGGATCCTCACCCGCATCCTCTGGCTGAGCGGCTGCGAGCCCGGGGTCAACCGCCTGGGCGAGGTCGACACCTTCCGTCGCTACATCTACCTGCACGGCACCCCGGACTGCGAACCGATGGGCGTGCCGTTGTCCCATGGCTGCGTGCGCCTGCGCAACGCCGACCTGCTGCAACTCTTCCCGCGCGTGCCGCCGGGCTGCGCCGTGCGCCTCGACGAGGCGCCGCAGCCGCAGTGGCTGGCGGCCGAACTCTGTTAAGGAACTCCCTATGCAAGGCTCCCTGATGCTCGATATCGGCGGCACCTGGCTGACCGCCGAGGACCGCCAGATCCTGCGCCACCCCGAAGTGGGCGGGCTGATCATCTTCGCCCGCAACATCGAAAGCCCGCGCCAGGTGCGCGAGCTGTGCGCGGCCATTCGCGCCGTACGCCCGGACCTGCTGCTGGCGGTGGATCAGGAAGGCGGCCGGGTGCAGCGCCTGCGCCAGGGCTTCCTGCGCCTGCCGGCGATGCGCGCCATCGCCGACAACGCCAACGCCGAGCGCCTGGCCGAACAGTGCGGCTGGCTGATGGCGACCGAGGTACTGGCGGTGGGCCTGGACCTGAGCTTCGCCCCGGTGCTGGACCTGGACCACCAGCGCAGCGCCGTGGTCGGCAGCCGCGCCTTCGAGGGCGACCCGGAGCGCGCCACGCTGCTGGCCGGGGCCTTCATCCGTGGCATGCACGCCGCCGGCATGGCTGCCACCGGCAAGCACTTCCCCGGCCACGGCTGGGCCGAGGCCGATTCCCACGTGGCGATTCCCGAGGACGAACGCAGCCTCGAGGAAATCCGCCGCAGCGACCTGATTCCGTTCCAGCGCCTGGCCGGCGAACTGGACGCCCTGATGCCCGCCCACGTCATCTACCCGAAGGTCGACGCCGGCCCGGCCGGGTTCTCCCGGCGCTGGCAGCAGGACATCCTGCGCGGCGAACTGGGCTTCGACGGGGTGATCTTCAGTGACGACCTGTCGATGGCCGGCGCCCATGTGGTGGGCGACGCCGCCAGCCGCATCCAGGCGGCGCTCAACGCTGGTTGCGACATGGGCCTGGTGTGCAACGACCGTGCTTCCGCCGAACTGGCCCTGGGCGCGTTGCAGCGCCTGAAGGTGCGCGCGCCGGAGCGCCTGGCGCGGATGCGCGGCAAGGCCTGGCCGGGCATCGAATACAAGCAGCTGCCGCGCTGGCAGCAGGCCGTGGGCGAACTGCGCGCCGCGCAACTGATCGACTGAGGATTCGCAATGACTGTCTACGCCATCATCGGCGGCACCGGGCTGACCCAGCTGGAAGGCCTGAGCCTGAAGGACTCGCTGAGCCTGGACACGCCCTACGGCGCGCCCTCGGCGCCGATCCAGCGTGGCGAGTACGCCGGCCGCGAGGTGCTGTTCCTGGCCCGCCACGGCCATCCGCATCGCTTCCCGCCGCACCAGGTGAACTACCGCGCCAACCTCTGGGCGCTGCAGCAGGCCGGTGCCGACGCGGTGCTGGCGGTGAACGCCGTCGGCGGCATCCACGCCGCCATGGGCAGCGGCCACCTCTGCGTGCCGCACCAGATCATCGACTACACCTACGGCCGCGAGCACACCTACTTCGCCGGCGATATCGAGCACGTCACCCACATCGACTTCAGCCACCCCTATGACGAGGGCCTGCGCCAGAAGCTGGTGGCGGCGCTGCAGGCGCTGGGGCATGCGCACAGCAGTCACGGCGTGTACGCCGCGACCCAGGGCCCGCGCCTGGAAACGGTGGCGGAAATCGCCCGTCTGGAGCGCGACGGCTGCGACATCGTCGGCATGACCGGCATGCCCGAAGCGGCCCTGGCCCGCGAGCTGGAGCTGCCCTACGCGTGCCTGTCGCTGGTGGTCAACCCGGCGGCCGGCAAGTCCAGCGGCATCATCACCATGGCCGAGATCGAGCAGGCCCTGCACGAAGGCATCGGCAAGGTGCGCGAGGTGCTGGCGCGGGTGTTGGTGGGCTGAAATGCCCAACAGGGACACGCAGGGCGAATAACCGTTCGCGGTTATCCGCCGCCGGCCGGAATGCCGGTGTCCGGGGACAATGGCGGATAACGCCGTAGGCGTTATGCGCCCTACGAGGGGCCCTCGGCGCGCTCGTACATGAGAATCCTGCGGAAGGTCAGGCTTTCGGCAGGGGCGCGAAGAGGGCGTCGATGTCGCTGTCCTGCAGCTGCAGACCGCTGTCCTTGCCGTCTTCCAGCACGCCGGCGGCCAGCGCTGCTTTCCTGGCCTGTAGCTGCTGGATCTTTTCTTCCAGGGTGCCGCGGGCGATCAACTTGTAGACGAATACCGGCTTGTCCTGGCCGATGCGATAGGCGCGGTCGGTGGCCTGCTGCTCGGCCGCCGGGTTCCACCAGGGGTCGTAGTGGATCACGGTGTCGGCGGCGGTCAGGTTGAGGCCGGTGCCGCCGGCCTTCAGGCTGATCAGGAACAGCGGCACGCGGCCTTGCTGGAAGTCTTCCACCGGCTGGCGGCGGTCGCGGGTGTCGCCGGTGAGCAGGGCGTAGCGGATGCCGCGGCCCTGCAGTTCCGCCTGGATCAGGTCGAGCATCGAGGTGAACTGCGAGAACAGCAGCACGCGGCGGCCTTCCTCCAGCAGTTCGTCGAGCATCTCCAGCAGGCCGGTAAGCTTGCCCGAGCCCGCCGCCGGCAGGGTTTGGTCCAGCAGGCGCGGGTCGCAGCAGACCTGGCGCAGCTTGAGCAGCGCTTCGAGGACCACGATGTGGCTGCGCGCCAGCCCCTTGCGCTGGATTTCCGCGCGGACCTTGCCGTCCATGGCTAGGCGCACCGTCTCGTAGAGGTCGCGCTGCACGTCGCTGAGCTCCACCCAGTGGGTGATCTCGCTCTTGGGCGGCAGTTCGCTGGCCACTTGTTCCTTCTTGCGCCGCAGCAGGAACGGCTTGATGCGGGCGTTGAGGTGGGCCAGGCGCTGGCCGTCGCCGGCCTTTTCGATGGGGTTGCGGTACAGGCGGGCGAAGCTGCGCACATCGCCCAGCCAGCCGGGCATGACCAGGTCGAACAGCGCCCAGAGCTCGCCCAGGTGGTTTTCCACCGGCGTGCCGGTCAGACACAGGCGCTGGCGGGCATCGAGCCTCGCCGCGGCCTGGGCCGACTTGCTGCTGGCGTTCTTCAGGTACTGCGCTTCGTCGAATACCGCCAGGTGCAGCGGCTGCTGGCTCAGTGCCTCGATATCGCGCGGGAGCAGTGCATAGGTGCTGAGCAACAGGTCGTAGTGCCGGAGGTCGCTGAAGTCCTTGTGGCGAGCGGCACCGTGCAGCGTCAGCACGCGCAGGTCCGGGGCGAAGCGTTGCGCTTCGTCCTGCCAGTTGGCCACCAGGCTGGTGGGCATCAGCACCAGTGCAGGGCGATCGAGGCGCCCTGCGCGTTTTTCCGTGAGTATGTGCGCCAGTACCTGCAGGGTCTTGCCCAGGCCCATGTCATCGCCAAGAATGCCACCGACGTCAAGTTCGCGTAGCGACTGCATCCAGCTCAGTCCCTGCGCTTGGTATGGGCGCAGTTCGGCCAGCAGGCCGGACGGCGGCGGACAGGGCCGTTGCTGGTAGTCGCGCAGGCGCCGGGCGAAACTGCGCAGACGCTCGCCGCCCTGCCAGTTCAGTGGGTAGACATCGAGCGGGGCGAGCAGGCCGACGTCTGCATTGGCAACCCGCACACGGGTGCCGTTGCGCTGCGGGCTGACCAGCAGCAGTTCCTCCAGCAGCCGTAGCATGGACTGGACGCGCGCCACGGACAGGCTCACGGTCAGGGGTTTGCCGTCGGCCTGGCGTCGTGCGTCGAGTCGGATCGGCAGTTCGCGGTCGGGGGAGTTGCTGCGTAGGGTCGATGGGCGCTGGCGGATCAGCTCCAGCAGTGGCTGCAGCAGGCTGACGTGCTGGCCATCGACCACAATGCCGAGCTCCAGGTCGAACCAGGCCTGGCCGGGTGTCTCGTCGATGCGTGCGTACCACTCCTCGACTTCGCTGAAGTCAAAGGGGAAGTCGTCGTCGATCTCGATCACCCAGCCCTGCTCGCGCAGTTCCGGCAGGCGGCGAACGATCTGCGCCCACTGCTTGTTGAGCGCCGGCCTATAGAGGTCGTAATGATATTCCAGCTCGTAGGGCGTGGACTGCCTGTCGAGCTTTTTCAGGCCCAGGTGCTGCAGGATCTTGCGCAAGGCCTGCTCGGTCTTGGGCTGACGTTCGATGACGACGAAATTTCCGTTTTCCAGGTAGCGGATCGGTTGGCCGCTGCGTGCCGGTCCCTGCACGCGCTCCTTGCCGTAGGCGAACTCGAGGCAGGCTTGATGTTCATCCCTATCGTCGTAGATGCCGGCAGGCAGCGTATTCAGTCGCAGGTGCGGCACCGGTTGGACGTCATTCAGTCGGCGTTCGCCGGTGGCTACCGGCAGTGGCGCCGTCGGCGCCAGTTCCTTCAGTTGCAGGCCGAACAGCGTGGCCTGCTCCGCCGGCACCGGTGGAGCGCTCAGCAGGTAGCCGGCCAGGGCGTCGGGTAGATCGTGGCGCAAGGGGCCGGCGCGACGGCCCTGGCGGTCGATGTACCAAGGCGGCGAGAGTTGCGTCAGCAGTTGCGGGCGGGGTTCGGCGTCGGTCTCCCAGGCGATGACGTGGCAGCCGTCTTCACGCCTGTGCCAGGCAAGCCGCGCGGGCAGTTCGGCCCCTGGCTGCAACCGGCTGGAGATATCTTCGAGTTCGAGGAACAGCTGCCCGCTATCCAGGAGCAACGCCAGCAGTTCGGCGCCAGCGCTGCCTTGCAGGAGCACCTCATTGTCGTGAGGCTGTACGCCGGTAACGCCCAGTGCGCGCATCAGGATCGGCTGGTCTTGCTCGCTGACGCCACGGCCAAGGGTCAGTGCGATCGACTGGATGCGCGGGTAGCCAAGGATGTGACCTTTGTCGTCATGCACAGTCGTGTGAATGAATACGCGGCCGCTCTTGGTCAGTCGGTAGTTCAATGGCTGGCTATACGGCTCGCGGGCTGGCGCTTGCGCCTTGAGGGTCGCGGGCAGCTTCTTCAGCCAGGTTTGCAAAAGCGGGGACAGGCTGCTGGCGGGCGCCTGGGGGCGTGGCTTGCTCGGCTCGGGCGGTGGCGTGGGTGTGGTGCTGGAGGTCGTCTGCGTTTCCAGTAGGTGCAGCAGCGCGGCCGCGCAGTGCTTGCAATCGAAACCGACCGGGCAATCGCAACTGCAGTCGAGAGTATCGCCGCTGCGCGACAGCTTGATGCTTTGGCGGTAGCGGTTGCGATTCGAGCCCTGGCACAGGCTGTCCAGTCCGCGCTCGGTGAGGCGGGTGATCTGAACCCGGCCCTCGCGGGCATAGGCTTCGCCACGAACCAGAGTGACGGCGGGGAACAGGCGGCGCCAGGGTATGCGTTGCAGGTGATCTGCGAAGCTACTCATAGCGCCTCCCTCGCGAGTTACTGCTGGCCCGGCTCGCTCGCCGGCGGGGCGTCGAAGCCGCCGTTGGCCGGGGCTTCCGCGGCCGGCTGCTGCGGCTGCGCGGCGGGCGCCTCTTCCTGCATCTCGGCCGGCGGCGCGGCGGTGGGCTTGGCGTTCAGCGGGCTGATGCGGATCAGCATGCCCAGGCTCGGGTGGTCGAGGTAGGCGAGCACGTCGTTCTTCAGGCTGACGTCCTGGACCATGTGCTGGCTGTGCTGCAGCAGCCCGTCGCCGCCGAACTGGTTGACCCAGAAGTCCGCCTGGGTGTCGATGAAGCGCTGCTGGCGCAGGGTCAGGGTGCCTTCCACGGGGAAGTGGCCGTCCTGCTGGCGGCCTTCGCTGATCGCGATCTTCACCGGGGTGTCGCCGATCGCCTGCTTCCAGGCCTTGTGCATCAGCACCTGGTAGCCCTGGGCCTGGGCCAGTTTGTTGGCCTGGGCGTCCATGGCGGTCGGCCGGCGGCTGTCGGCGGCCGGCGGCTGGGCGCCCTTGGCCCAGTCCTCGGGGGCCGGCTGGCTGGCGTAGACGGCGTCACCTTCCTGCTGGAAGACGATCAGCTCGACCTGGTAAAGGTCGTCGGCGAAGCTCGTCGGAGCGAGCAGGACAAGCAACAGCAGCAGGTAACGGAACATACTGGTCCTTTAGGAAGCGTTGGGCGCGAGGCGTTCGAACAGCGCCTCGAGGGTGTTGAAGCGTTCTTCCGGGCGCTCCATGGGCACCTGGAACTTGAACAGGGTCGCGCCTTCGAACTTGTAGCGGTTCGGCTGGCTCTGGATCATCTTGATCAGCACCAGTGGGTCGACGCAGGTATCGGCGGCGAATTCTACCCGGCCTCCCTGGGGGCCGGCATCCACCTTGACGATACCGAGCTTCTCCGCCTGCAGTTTCAGGAGAGTCAGACGCACCAGGTTCTTCGCCGGCTCGGGCAATAGGCCGAAGCGGTCGATCATCTCCACCTGCAATTCGCGCAGGCCGTCCTCGTCCAGCTGGTTGGCGATGCGCTTGTAGAGGATCAGCCGGGCGTGCACGTCGGGCAGGTAGTCCTCGGGGATCAGCGCCGGCACCCGCAGGTTGATGTCCGGTCCGCCGCCCAGCGGCTGCTCCAGGTTCGGCTGCTCGCCCTTGCGGATGGCCTTGACCGCGCGCTCGAGCATTTCCATGTAGAGGGTGAAGCCGACCGCCTGGATTTGCCCGCTCTGGCCGTCGCCGAGCAGTTCGCCGGCGCCGCGGATTTCCAGGTCGTGGGTGGCCAGGACGAAACCGGCGCCGAGGTCCTGGGCGTTGGCGATGGCCTCCAGGCGCTTCTCGGCGTCCGGGGTCATCTGCTTGCGCGGCGGCGTCAGCAGGTAGGCGTAGGCCTGGTGGTGGCTGCGGCCGACGCGGCCGCGCAGCTGGTGCAGCTGGGCCAGGCCGAACTTGTCGGCGCGCTCGATGAGGATGGTGTTGGCGCTGGGCACGTCGATGCCGGTCTCGATGATGGTCGAGGCCACCAGCACGTTGAAGCGCTTGTGGTAGAAGTCGCTCATCACCCGCTCGAGATCGCGTTCGTGCATCTGCCCGTGGCCGATGCCGATGCGCGCTTCGGGCACCAGCTCGGCGAGGTCGCGGGCGCATTTCTCGATGGTCTTCACCTCGTTGTGCAGGTAGTAGACCTGGCCGCCGCGCAGCAGCTCGCGCAGCAGCGCCTCCTTGATCACCGACTTCTGCTCTTCCATGACGAAGGTGCGCACCGACAGGCGGCGCGCCGGCGGCGTGGCGATGATCGACAGGTCGCGCATGCCGGCCACCGCCATGTTCAGGGTGCGCGGGATCGGCGTGGCGGTGAGGGTGAGGATGTCCACCTCGCTGCGCAGGGCCTTGAGCTGCTCCTTCTGGCGCACGCCGAAGCGGTGCTCCTCGTCGATGATCACCAGGCCCAGGTTCTGGAAGCGCACGTCGCCCTGCAGCAGCTTGTGGGTGCCGATGACGATGTCGAGCTTGCCTTCGGCCAGTTGGCCGACCGCGCCTTCGACTTCCTTGGCGGTCTTGAAGCGGCTCATCACCTCGACGTTCACCGGCCAGTCGGCGAAACGGTCGCGGAAACTGTTGTAGTGCTGCTGGGCGAGCAGGGTGGTGGGCACCAGCACCGCCACCTGCTTGCCGCTGTGCACGGCGACGAAGGCGGCGCGCATGGCCACTTCGGTCTTGCCGAAGCCGACGTCGCCGCAGACCAGGCGGTCCATCGGCTTGTCGGCGAGCATGTCGGCCACCACCGCGTCGATCGCCGCCTGCTGGTCCGGGGTTTCCTCGAACGGGAAGCCGGCGGAGAAGGTCGCGTAGTCGGCCTGCGGGTCCTTGAACGCGTAGCCCTTGCGGGCGGCGCGGCGGGCGTAGATGTCGAGCAGCTCGGCGGCGACGTCGCGGACCTGCTCGGCGGCCTTGCGCTTGGCCTTCTGCCAGGTTTCCGAGCCGAGCTTGTGCAGCGGCGCCAGGGCGTCGTCGCTGCCGGTGTAGCGGGCGATCAGGTGCAGGCTGGCCACCGGCACGTAGAGCTTGGCCTCGTCGGCGTACTGCAGGGCGAGGAATTCCGCGCTCTGGCCGTCGATCTCCAGGGTGATCAGGCCCATGTAGCGGCCGACGCCGTGGTCGATGTGCACCACCGGCGCGCCTTCGCGCAGCTCGGTGAGGTTCTTGATGACATTCTCGCCGCCGTCGCGGGTCTTCTCGCGGCGCCGGCGCTGCATGACGCGCTGGCCGAACAGCGGGCTCTCGGCGATCAGCGCCACGCCCTTGGCGCCGTCCTGCAGCAGCAGGCCGTCGTCCAGCGGCGCGATGGTGATCGCCAGGCGCTCGGGGTGGGCGAGGAAGGCCGGCCAGCCGTCGACTTCGCCGGGGCGCAGCTTCAGCCGCGCCAGCAGCTCCAGCAGCACCTCGCGGCGCCCGGCGGATTCGGCGCTGAACAGGATGCGCCCAGGGAATTCCTCGATGAAGCGGCGCAGGCGCGCCAGCGGTTCCGTGGCCTTGGCCTCGATGGCCAGCTCCGGCAACGCTTCGGCGGGGAAGCGCTCGCGGCCGACGCCCGGCTCGATGTCCTCGGCGCTGACCACCACGCGCGGCCAGTGTTTCAGGCGGGCGAAGCAGTCCTCCACCGGCAGGAACACCTCGGCCGGCGGCAGCAGCGGCCGCTCGGGGTCGTAGCGGCGCTCATCAAAGCGGTTGCGCACGTCGTTCCAGAACTGCTCGGCGGCCTGCTCGATGCCCGGCAGGGAGAACACCTGGGTGTCCTGCGGCAGGTAGTCGAACAGGGTCGAGGTCTCGCCGTCCTCGAAGAACAGCGGCAGGTAGTACTCGATGCCGGCCGGGGTCAGGCCACTGGCCAGGTCCTGGTAGATCGGGCAGCGCCGGTAGTCGACGTCGAAGCGTTCGCGGAAGCGGTTGCGGAAGCCGGTGACGGCTTCCTTGCGCAGCGGGAACTCGCGCGCCGGCAGCAGGCGGATGCTCTGCACCTTGTCGATGGAGCGCTGGTTTTCCGGGTCGAAGGTCCGCAGCGTCTCGATCTCGTCGTCGAACAGGTCGATCCGGTAGGGCAGTTCGCTGCCCATCGGGAACAGGTCGACGAGCGCGCCGCGCACGGCGAACTCGCCGTGTTCGTAGACGGTGTCCACGCAGCGGTAGCCGGCGGCTTCCAGGCGCAGGCGCATCTGCTCGACGTCGAGCTTCTGGCCGACGTCCAGCACCAGGCTGCTGCCGAGCAGGAACTTGGCCGGCGCCAGGCGGTGCAGCGCGGTGCTGATCGGCACCACCAGCACGCCGTGCTTCAGGCCCGGCAGCTGGTACAGGGCGGCGACGCGCTGGGAAATGATGTCCTGGTGCGGCGAAAAGACGTCGTAGGGCAGGGTTTCCCAGTCTGGCAGCTGCAACACCGGCAATTCCGGGGCGAAGAAGCGCAGCTCCTGTTCCAGCCGTTCAGCGCTCTGGCTGTCGGCGGTCAGCAGCAGGGTGAAGCGTTTCGCCGGGGCGGCGGCCTCGGCGATCGCCAGGCTCAAGGCCGCGCCGGGGAGGTTGCCCCAGGCTTGTTTGCCGGCCGCGGCCGGTAGGGTAGGGATGCGCAATACAGACACGGGCGTAGCGGGCTCCGGTCGAAAATTTGACCGGGTGGATTGTAACTATCCGGATTGACGGCTGTCAGTCTTTGCAGCGTTGCAGATTGCCGGCAATGGCCTGCACCGTCATAATGTAGCCCCTTTTTTCTTCTCCTACATGTGGAAGGTAATGCCCGTGACCCAGAAGCCCGACCAGTGTCTCGGTGAGTGGATCGATCGTGAAGCCCTCGCGGAAGCCATGATTCCGCTGATCGGTCAGCTGTACCGCAACAACAACGTGGTGACCTCGATCTACGGCCGTGGCCTGATCAACCGTTCGGTGATCGACATCCTCAAGGCGCACCGTTTCGCCCGCCACCGCCTGGCGGACGAGGCCGAGCTGTCGGTCCACGACACCTTCCCCATCCTCAAGGCCATGAGCGAGCTGAAACTCGGCGCGGCTTCGGTCGACCTCGGCAAGATGGTCGCCAAGTTCAAGGCCGAAGGTAACGGCCGCAGCATCGAGCAGTTCACCAAGGACGAGCTGGCCGACGTGGCCGGCAAGCAGAACGGCGGCAACCGCGCCGGCACCGACGTCGTCCTCTACGGCTTCGGCCGCATCGGCCGCCTGCTGGCGCGCATCCTTATCGAGAAGACCGGTGGCGGCGACGGCCTGCGCCTGCGCGCCATCGTCGTCCGCAAGGGCGCCGAGAACGACCTGGTCAAGCGCGCCAGCCTGCTGCGCCGCGACTCGGTGCACGGCAAGTTCGATGGCACCATCACCATCGACGAAGCCAACAACACCATCACCGCCAACGGCAACCTGATCCAAGTGATCTACTCCAACGACCCGGCGTCGATCGACTACACCCAGTACGGCATCAAGAACGCCCTGCTGGTCGACAACACCGGCAAGTGGCGCGACGCCGACGGCCTGGGCCAGCACCTGAAGTGCGCCGGCATCGACCGCGTGATCCTCACCGCGCCGGGCAAGGGCGCGCTGAAGAACATCGTGCATGGCATCAACCATGGCGACATCACCGCCGACGACAAGATCGTCTCCGCCGCTTCCTGCACCACCAACGCCATCGTGCCGGTGCTGAAGGCTGTCGATGACCAGTACGGCATCGTCAACGGCCACGTCGAAACCGTTCACTCGTACACCAACGACCAGAACCTGATCGACAACTTCCACAAGGGCAGCCGTCGCGGCCGCAGCGCTCCGCTGAACATGGTGATCACCGAGACCGGTGCCGCCACCGCCGCCGCCAAGGCCCTGCCGGTGCTCAAGGGCAAGCTGACCGGCAACGCCATCCGCGTTCCCACCCCGAACGTCTCCATGGCGATCCTCAACCTGAACCTCGAGAAGGCCACCAGTCGCGAAGAGATCAACGAGTACCTGCGCCAGATGGCCATGCACTCGGACCTGCAGAAGCAGATCGACTTCGTCAGCTCGCAGGAAGTGGTCTCCACCGACTTCGTCGGTTCCCGCCACGCCGGCGTGGTCGATGCCGAAGCCACCATCTGCAACGACAATCGCGTCGTGCTCTACGTGTGGTACGACAATGAGTTCGGCTACAGCTGCCAGGTGGTCCGCGTGATGGAAGAGATGGCCGGGGTCAACCCGCCGGCTTTCCCGCGCTAAGCCAGGTGTGAAAGGAAAACGGGAGCTCTCGGGCTCCCGTTTTTCGTTAGTCCCCAGCGTCTACCCGGCGCGCCATAACGATAAAAATGCCAACCCCTCTATCGAGGAACCCCGCAATGGATGGACACCCCCATCTGCACGAAGGCTCGCTCAAGCGCGGCCTGAAGAATCGCCACATCCAGCTGATCGCCCTCGGCGGCGCCATCGGCACCGGCCTGTTCCTGGGTTCGGCCGGCGTCCTGCAATCCGCCGGCCCGTCGATGATCCTCGGCTATGCCATCGGCGGCATCATCGCCTTCCTGATCATGCGCCAGCTCGGCGAGATGATCGTCGAAGAGCCGGTCGCCGGCTCCTTCAGCCACTTCGCCCACAAGTACTGGGGCGGCTTCGCCGGCTTCATGTCGGGCTGGAACTACTGGGTGCTGTACATCCTGGTCGGCATGTCGGAACTGACGGCGGTCGGCAAGTACATCCAGTTCTGGTGGCCGGACTTCCCGACCTGGGCGACGGCGGCGATCTTCTTCGTGCTGATCAACGCCATCAATCTGTTCAACGTGAAGGCCTTCGGCGAGACCGAGTTCTGGTTCGCGATCATCAAGGTCGCCGCGATCATCGGCATGATCCTCCTCGGTGTCTGGCTGCTGGCCAGCGGCCACGGCGGCCCGCAGGCCTCGGTGAGCAACCTGTGGAGCCATGGCGGGTTCTTCCCCAACGGCCTCAAGGGGCTGGTGATGGTCCTGGCGATCATCATGTTCTCCTTCGGCGGCCTGGAACTGGTGGGCATCACCGCGGCCGAGGCCTCGGAGCCGAAGAAGGTGATCCCCAAGGCGATCAACCAGGTCATCTACCGCATCCTGATCTTCTACATCGGCGCCCTGGCGGTGCTGCTCTCGCTGTACCCGTGGGACGCGCTGCTGCAGAGCATCAACAGCTCCGGCGACCCCTATAGCGGCAGCCCCTTCGTCAAGGTGTTCTCGCTGCTGGGCAGCGACGTGGCGGCCCACGTGCTGAACTTCGTGGTCCTGACCGCGGCCCTGTCGGTGTACAACAGCTGCGTGTACTGCAACAGCCGCATGCTCTTCGGCCTGGCCGAGCAGGGCGACGCCCCGCGCGCCTTCGCCAAGGTCGACGACCGTGGCGTGCCGCTGCTGGCCATCGGCGTCTCGGCGTTCATCACCCTGGCCTGCGTGGTGGTCAACTACGTGATCCCGCACCAGGCCCTGGAGCTGCTGATGTCGCTCGTGGTGGCGGCGCTGGTGATCAACTGGGCGATGATCAGCCTGGCCCACCTGATGTTCCGCCGGGCCAAGGACCGCGAGGGCGTGAAGACCTCGTTCCGCTCGCTGTTCTACCCGTTCAGCAACTACCTGTGCCTGGCCTTCGTGGTGTTCATCCTCGGCATCATGCTGCAGATCCCCGGCATCGACGTGTCGGTCTACGCCATCCCGGTCTGGGTGGTGCTGATGGGCCTGTGCTATCTGTTCAAGCGCAAGGGCGAGGGCAAGGCTCCGGCCTGATTCTTCCCTGGCGTTGCCTGAAGGCCGCATCCCCACTGGGATGCGGCCTTTT
>NZ_JARJLT010000049.1 GCF_029335315.1 Pseudomonas citronellolis | reverse complement strand
TCGTAGCCGAGCAGGCCCAGCAGGTAGTCGGAGCCGAGGAAGCTTTTCATCCCGGTCAGCGCCGGGTTGGTTTCGATCAGGTAGGCCTGGCCGGGCGGGCTGAAGTGGAACAGACCGTTGCCGCCCTGGGGCAGCTGGAAGCCCGGTAGGCTGATGGGGTTGACCGCTTGCTGGGCGAGGTCCGGCGGCAGCTGCGGGTTGAGCGGGATGGGCGTGCTGACGTTGCTGCCTACGCCGGTGTCGAGGGTCTTGTCGCCCGGGTTGACGTAGCTGTAGTGGTTGCGGATGACGCTGTTGTCGATCAGCTCGCTGGCGTTGATCTCGACGTTGCCGGCGGCCT
>NZ_JARJLT010000048.1 GCF_029335315.1 Pseudomonas citronellolis | reverse complement strand
CGAACGTGAAGCCAGGGGGGGGAGGAGGGGTGATCGTGATTTTCGACAACAACGTGCCGCAACAACGGTCGATGTATCCGCCTAAGAAAATTGAGGGCGATCTGGTGATTCGAAAGGATTACTACCCGTGGGTCGACAAGCAATTCAAAGGTGCTTACGAAACACAAGTATTGCTCGCAGGAGAGGGAGACATTTTCCTAACGTACAAAGCTTCGAATGCGCGGAAGGTGGTATTTGAGCCTAACTTGCATGCTGACTGTGTTGTACGGTCGGTTTGGCCACAAGAGCAGAAGTTGGGTAGTTATATCCAATTCACCTATCCCGACGGCAGCATGGTGGCCGACGGCGACAGCAAGCCCGACTTCGATAAGCTGCAAGCCATCCGGCTCAAGCCAGAAAAACGGCCATGAACGACCAACCGCCTGGAACACCAGAGCGAGCGCTCTGCCAAAAATGTCGATGGCTAAAACCCTGCCGCAAGAATCCGCCAGTCGCCATCGGCGCTGGCGGTCACCTCACTCCATAAGGCTTCGAGAGTCAGCTCAAGGCTGGCTGGCGATGGCCTTCTCGATGGCCGCCTGCAGCGCCGGATCATCCGGCTTGGTCAGACTGGGGAACTCGGCCACCACCTTGCCCTGGCGGTCCACCACGTACTTGTAGAAGTTCCAGCGCGGCGCCTGGTCGGCCTGGCGCGCCAGTTCGCGGAACAGCGGGATGGCGTCGTCGCCGCGCACCGGCTGGACCTGGGTCATGTTGAAGGTCACGCCGTAGTTGCCGTAGCAGACCTGGGCGGTTTCGGCGGCGTCGTCGGCTTCCTGCTTGAAGTCGTCCGAGGGCACTCCGAGCACTTCCAGGCCCTCGCCCTTGTAGCGCTGGTAGATCGCCTCCAGGCCCTTGAACTGCGGGGTGAAGCCGCAGTGGCTGGCGGTGTTGACCACCAGCAGCGGCTTGCCGGCGTAGAGCCCGCAAAGGTCGAGGTCGACCTTCGAGCGCAGCTTCTGCAGGTGCCCCTGCTGCGCCAGCAGGGGTGGGCACTCGGCGGCCTGGGCGGCCAGCGGCAGGCAGCACAGCAAGCCCAGTAGCAGGTGTCGGGACATGGGGGTTCTCCTGATTCGAACGGAGGACGCTACTCCCCTGCCCCGCCCAGGGCAATCCTCAGAAGCAGTGGCCGAGCCCGGCCTGCAGCAGGGCCAGGCCGCCCTGCTTCCAACCCCACCAGGCCAGGCCCAGCAGCAACGCCGTCAGCAGCGCGGCGCCCAGGCGTAGGGCCCGCGGGCTCACGCCGCCTCCGCGGCGCCCAGGCGCGCCACCGGGCGTTCACGCACCGGCCAGTTGAGCAGGCCGGCGAGCAGCGACAGGAGAATCGCTATCCGCCAGACCAGGTCGTAGTTGCCGGTGTGGTCGTAGACATAGCCGCCCAGCCAGCCGCCGAGGAAGGCACCGATCTGGTGGAACAGGAAGGTGATGCCGCCAAGCATGGACAGGTTGCGCACGCCGAACAGGGTGGCCACGGTGCCATTGGTCAACGGGACCGTGGACAGCCACAGCAGGCCCATGGCGATGCCGAAGGCGTAGGCCGTCCACACTGTCAGCGGCGCCCAGAGGAAGGCCAGGATCACCAGGCCGCGCACCAGGTACAGGCCGGTCAGCAGCTTCGGCTTGCTGAAGCGCCCGCCGAGCCAGCCGGCGATGTAGGTACCGAACACGTTGAACAGCCCCACCAGCGCCAGCACCGTGGTGCCGACGGTGGCCGGCAGGTGGCGGTCGACCAGGTAGGCCGGCAGGTGCACGCCGATAAATACCACCTGGAAGCCGCAGACGAAGAAGCCCAGCGACAGCAGCCAGAAGCCGGAATGCCCGCAGGCCTCGCGCAGCGCCTCGCCGAGGGTCTGCTCATGGCCCTGGACCGGCAGCGGCTTGTCGCGCATCAGCCCGGCCAGCGGCACGATGAAGGCCACCAGCAAGCCGAGGGCGAGCAGCGCCGCCGACCAGCCGAGCCAGCCGATCAACCCGAGGGTGCCGGGCAACATGGCGAACTGGCCGAAAGAGCCGGCGGCAGCGGAAACGCCCATCGCCATGCTGCGCCGCTCCAGCGGCACGGCGCGGCCGACGGCGCCGAGGATCACCGAGAAGGAGGTGCCGGAGAGGCCGATGCCGATCAGCAGGCCGGCGGACAGCGACAGGCTCATGGCCGAGTCCGAGTAGCCCATCAGCACCAGGCCCACGGCGTACAACAGGCCACCGACCAGCACCGCGCGGGCCGCGCCGAAGCGGTCGGCCAAGGCGCCGGTGAATGGCTGGGCGATGCCCCAGATGAGGTTCTGCAGGGCGATGGCGAAGGCGAACACCTCGCGGCCCCAGCCGAACTGCGCGCTCATCGGCGCGAGGAACAGGCCGAAGCCGTGACGGACGCCCAGGGACAGGGCAAGGATCAGGGCGCCGGATACCAGGATCCAGAAACCCGCACGCGACAGCTTGGCCATTGTTCTTCTCGCTCCAACAGGGGTATATACCCGCATATGTCCGTTCAGGCCCCGGCGGCAACCGGGGTCAATCGAGGGCTTCCAGTTCCCCCAGCAATGCCATCAGTTGCTCGCGGCGCTCTTCGCCGAGGCGCGCGAACATCCGTTGCTGCGCATCTTCCCAGGGCTGCGCGCCCCGCTCCAGGCGCTCGCGGCCCTGGGCGGTGAGCTGCACCAGACGGTTGCGCTGGTCGTCGGCGTCGCCCAGCAGCTCGACCAGGCCGTCGGCCTGCAACGGCCGCAGGTTGCGCCCTAGGGTGCTGCGGTCCAGGCCCATGGCCTCGGCCAGGGCAGAAATGCTCGGCTGTTCCAGGCGCGCCAGGTGGCGCAGCAGGGAAAACTGCGCGACCGTCAGCCCGATGTCCTGCAAGGCATCGTCGTAGACGCGGGTGACACCTCGAGCGGCGCGGCGCAACTGGGTGCAGAGGCATTGGGTGGTCAGCATGATGCGTGTATATACCCGCAACGCCCACCCAGGTCAATCGCGGCGAGCGCCGATTGTCCGATCTGCCAGGCGCCGCCTGTTGCCGCTGCCAAGGCCAGGCGTGGTGCGCGGCCGTATAACTGCGCGGACCGTCCCACCGAGATCACCGCGATGCCCCTGTACAAAGCCCCGCTGCGCGACACCCGCTTCCTGCTCAACGAGGTCTTCGACTTCCCCGAGCACTACCGCAACCTGATCAACGGCGCCGACGCCACGCCGGACATGGTCGACGCCATCCTCGGCGAATGTGCGAAGCTCTGCGAGGAAGTGATCGCCCCGCTCTACCACTCCGGCGACGAGGAAGGCTGCCACCTGGAGAACGGCGAGGTGCGCACGCCGAAGGGCTTCAAGGAAGCCTACGACGCCTACGTGGCCGGTGGCTGGCAGGGCCTGTCGCACCCGGTGGAATACGGCGGCCAGGGCCTGCCGATGAGCCTGGGCGCGCTCAAGCAGGAAATGCTCGGCACCGCCAACTGGCCGTTCTCGATGTACCCGGGATTGTCCCTGGGGGCGATGAACACCTTGATGCAGCACGGCACCGAGGAGCAGAAGCAGGCCTTTCTCACTCCGCTCACCGAAGGCCGCTGGGGCGGCACCATGTGCCTGACCGAGCCGCAGTGCGGCACCGACCTGGGCCAGGTGAAGACCCGCGCCGAACCCCGCGCCGACGGCAGCTACGCGGTCACCGGCAGCAAGATCTTCATCTCCTCCGGCGAGCACGACCTGACCGAGAACATCGTGCACATCGTCCTCGCCCGCCTGCCCGACGCGCCCAAGGGCACCCGCGGCATCTCGCTGTTCATCGTGCCGAAGTTCCTCCCCGCCGCCGACGGCGGCCTCGGCGCGCGCAACGGCGTGGTCTGCGGCGCGCTGGAAAAGAAGATGGGCATCAAGGCTTCGGCCACCTGCGTGATGAACTTCGACGAGGCCATCGGCTATCTCATCGGCGAACCGAACAAGGGCCTGGAGTGCATGTTCACCTTCATGAACAGCGCCCGCATCGGCACCGCCATCCAGGGCGTGGCCACCGCCGAGCTGGCCTACCAGGGGGCGCTGGCCTACGCCCGCGAGCGCCGCTCGATGCGCGCCCTCTCCGGGACCAAGGAACCGGAACAGGTGGCCGACAGCCTCATGCACCACGGCGACGTGCGGCGCATGCTGCTGACCCAGAAGGCCGTGGCCGAAGGCGGCCGCGCGCTGGTCTACCTGGCCACCCAGTACGCCGACAAGATGATCCAGGGCCTGCTGAGCAACGACAACGCCGAGTACGAGCGCTGGGACGACAAGCTCGGCTTCCTCACCCCGATCCTCAAGGGCTGCCTGACCGAGCTGGGCCTGGAGAGCGCCAACCTGGGCATGCAGGTGTTCGGCGGGCATGGCTACATCCGCGAGCACGGCATGGAGCAGATCGTCCGCGACGCGCGCATCGCCACGCTCTACGAGGGCACCACCGGCATCCAGGCGCTCGACCTGCTCGGCCGCAAGGTGCTGCTGATGACCCAGGGCAAGGCGGTGCGCGACTTCACCCGGATCGTGGCGAAGTTCGCGACGGGACTCCTGAAGGAAGAACCGGCCATGCGTGGCCGCGCGCTGACGCTACTCAAGCTCTGCGCGCAGTGGAACCTGCTGACCCTGCGCATCGCCCTGGCCGCGCGCAAGCAGCGCGACCTGGTGGGCACCGCCAGCCACGACTACCTGATGTTCTCCGGCTATGCCGCCCTGGCCTACGCCTGGGTGCTGCAGGAAGCGGCGGCGCGCAAGCGCCTGCGCCAGGGCGGCAGCGAGTCGAGCGACTTCTACAAGGCCAAGATCGCCACCAGCGACTTCTACTTCGCCCGCCTGCTGCCGCGCGCCAAGGGCCACGCGGCGGCGATGGGCAAGCCGGTGCGTTCGGTGATGGGGCTGAAGGCGGAGCATTTCGCCTTCGACTGACAGCCGACCGCCACCTCGTAGGAGCGCGCCATGCGCGCGACTCGCGGGCATGGCTCGCCCCTACGGGCAGGAACGGTTTCCGCCGTAGGAGCGCGACGCCGGAGGCTTATTCGGCGGCCGGCTTCTTGCGCTTCAGCGGGGCCATGCCGTCGTTGCTGACCACCGCCGAAGGCGCGGCCTTGGGCTTGGCCGCCGGCTTGCGCTTGGCGGCCGGCTTGGCCCCGGCCTTCTTGCCGGCGTCGGTCTTTTTCTTCTTGGTGCCGGCGGCCTTGCCCGAGGCCTTGACCTTCTTCGGCCCCTTGTAGCTGCCCTTGAGCTCCTTGATGGTGCGTTGCTCGAAACGCACCTTGAGGTAGCGTTCGATGCTCGACATCAGGTTCCAGTCGCCATGCCCCACCAGCGAGATGGCCAGGCCGCTCTCGCCCGCGCGGCCGGTGCGGCCGATGCGGTGCACGTATTCGTCGCCACGGCGCGGCATGTCGAAGTTCAGCACCAGGTCCAGGCCGTCGACATCCAGGCCGCGGGCGGCCACGTCGGTGGCGACGAGGATCTTCACCGCGCCCTGCTTGAGGCGCTCGATGGCCAGCTTGCGGTCCTTCTGGTCCTTGTCGCCGTGCAGTACGAAGACCTTGTGCCCGGCGGCGATCAGCCGGCCGGTCAGGCGGTCGGCCTGGATGCGGGTATTGGTGAAGACGATGGCCTTCTCGAAGGTCTCGTTCTCCAGCAGCCACTGCAGGATGGCTTCCTTGTGGGCGTTGTCGTCGACCAGGATGACCTGCTGCTGGATGTCCTCGTTAAGCTCGCTGACGCGGTTCAGCTGCAGGTTCTCCGGCTCGCGCAGGACCTGCTCGACCATGGCGTGCAGGCCGCTGCCGGCGGTGGCGGAGAACAGCAGGGTCTGGCGCTGCGCCGGGCAGGCGCCGGCGAGCTTGAGCACGTCCTCGGAGAAGCCCATGTCGAGCATGCGGTCGGCCTCGTCCAGCACCAGCACCTCGATGTCGCCCAGCGGCAGGTTGCCGGCGTTGAACTGTTCGTTGAGGCGGCCGGGGGTGCCGATGATGATTTCCGGGTTCTTGCGCAGCTTCGCGCCCTGCACCTTGAAGTCTTCGCCGCCGGTGATCAGGCAGGCCTTGATGAAGGTGAACTGGGCGAAGCGCTCGACTTCCTTGAGGGTCTGCTGGGCCAGCTCGCGGGTCGGCAGCAGGATCAGCGCGCGGGCGCCGGTCTTGGGCTTCTCTTCGCTGAGCAGGCGGTGCAGCAGGGGCAGCACGAAGGCCGCGGTCTTGCCGCTGCCGGTCTGCGCGGTCACGCGCAGGTCGCGGCCCTCCAGCGCCTTCGGGATGGCCGCGGCCTGGACGGCGGTCGGCTCGGTGAAGGACAGGGTTTCCAGCGCCTTGAGCAGGCGTTCATGGAGGGCGAATTGGGCGAACAAGGCAGACCTCGGCATCACGAAAGACCAAATAGCTGCATAGCCTAACGGTTGCCGCGTCCGAAAGCAGGTTTTATTCGCCGGTCGCGATCGGCATGGCGCGCGTCGCTACCGGGCAAGTCCGCCGCGCAGGCCCGTCCCAGACTGGCCGCAGGACCGCCAGAGGAATGCCGAGATGCCGCATCGCCCCACCGCCGCCGAGCGCCTCGAGCGCCTGCCGCTGAGCCCCTACCACCGGCTGATCTTCGTGATCATCGCGCTGGCCTTCTTCTTCGACTCCATGGACCTGGCGATGATGACCTTCCTGCTCGGCTCGATCAAAGCCGAGTTCGGCCTGTCCAGCGCCCAGGCCGGGCTGCTGGCCAGCTCCAGCTTCTTCGGCATGGTCCTGGGCGCGGCGCTGTCGGGGATGCTCGCCGACCGCTTCGGGCGCAAGCCGGTGTTCCAGTGGAGCATCGTACTCTGGGGCCTGGCCAGCTACCTGTGCTCCACCGCCGGCGACGTGCAGAGCCTGACCCTGTACCGCGTGCTGCTGGGCGTCGGCATGGGCATGGAGTTCCCGATCGCCCAGTCGCTGCTCTCCGAGATGATCCCGGCGAAGGCGCGCGGCCGTTACATCGCGCTGATGGATGGGTTCTGGCCGCTGGGCTTCATCGCCGCCGGCTGCCTGTCCTATTTCATCCTGCCCATGGCCGGCTGGCGCAGCCTGTTCCTGCTGCTGGCCTTCCCCGCCCTGTTCGTCCTGGCCATCCGCTTCCTGGTCCCGGAATCGCCGCGCTGGCTGGAGCAGGCCGGGCTGGCCGACAAGGCCGAGCGCTCGCTGCAGCGCATCGAGGCGCGTGTGATGGCCTCGCTGAAACTGACCAGCCTGCCCGCGCCGGTTGCCGCCGCGCGCAGCGAACCGACAGCGCCGGGCTTCTTCCGCGCTTTCGCCGAGCTCTGGTCGCCGGCCTACCGCAGCCGCACCCTGACGGTGTGGAGCCTGTGGTTCTTCGCTCTGCTCGGCTTCTACGGCCTGACCTCCTGGCTCAGCGCGCTGCTGCAGCAATCCGGCTTCGCCGCCACCCAGTCGGTGTACTACACGGTGCTGATCTCCCTGGCCGGCATCCCCGGCTTCCTCTGCGCCGCCTGGCTGGTGGAGCGCTGGGGACGCAAGCCGAGTTGCGTGCTGATGCTCCTGGGCGGCGGCGCGATGGCCTACGCCTACGGCCAGACGGCAGTGTTCGGCGGCAGCCTGGCGCTGCTGATCGGCTTCGGCCTGGCCATGCAGTTCTTCCTGTTCGGCATGTGGGCCGTGCTCTACACCTACACCCCGGAGCTCTACCCGACCTCCGCGCGCGCCACCGGCTCGGGCTTCGCGTCGGCGGTGGGCCGGGTCGGCTCGCTGCTGGGGCCGACGGTCAGCGGGCTGATCCTGCCGGTGGCCGGCCAGGGTGGCGTGTTCAGCCTCGGCGCGCTGTGCTTCCTGGTGGCCGCGGCGGTGGTCTGGGGCTTCGGCATCGAAACCCGCGGGCGCACCCTGGAGGAGCTGGCGGGCTGAGTTACATTTCGGAAATATCCTTCACGGCCCTGCCGTTACACTATCGCGCTCATCCCGGCCGCCGCGGCCGGGCCCCATGGCTACTCCGCTAGCCTCCGCGATACGCGCCACCCCGCACTGGCGCCCCGATCCAAAGGATATTTCCGGCCTATGGACCTTTCCTCCCTCCTCGCCACCCTCCAGGGCTACTGGGCCCTGCTCGACCAACATCCCCTGACCAGCGCCGCCGCCGGCCTCGCCGTGCTGCTCGGCGTGGCCTGGCTGCTCGGCCGCCTGGCGCGCTTCCTGGTGCGCCGCCTGGCCGACCTGCTGGCGCGCCAGGCGGCGCTGAGCTGGCTCGGCGACCTGCGCGACAATCGCGTGTTCCAGCGCCTGGCGCAGACGGTGCCGTCGCTGGTGGTGCAATTCGGCCTGGCCCTGATTCCCAACCTGAGCGGCCGCCCCGAGGCCTTCCTGCGCAACCTGGCCATGGCGGTCACCGCGCTGTTCCTGCTGCTGGCCCTCAGCGCCCTGCTCGATGCCCTGCTGGACATCTACTCGCGCACCGAACATGCGCGCACCCGCTCGATCAAGGGCTACGTGCAACTGGCCAAGCTGTTCCTGTTCGTCTTCGGCGGCATCGTCATCGTCTCGATCCTCATCGACCGCTCGCCGATGCTGCTGCTTTCCGGCCTGGGCGCCATGTCCGCGGTCCTGCTGCTGGTCTACAAGGACACCCTGCTGAGCTTCGTCGCCAGCGTGCAGCTGACCAGCAACGACATGCTGCGGGTGGGCGACTGGATCGAGATGCCGCAGGTCGGCGCCGACGGCGACGTGGTGGACATCACCCTGCACACGGTGAAGGTGCAGAACTTCGACAAGACCATCGTCTCGATTCCCACCTGGCGCCTGATGTCCGAATCCTTCCGCAACTGGCGCGGCATGCAGCAGTCCGGCGGGCGGAGGATCAAGCGCAGCCTGTACCTCGACGCCAGCCAGGTGCGCTTCCTCGACGAGGACGAGGCGCAGCGCCTGTCCGGCGTGCGCCTGCTGACCGACTACCTGCGCCGCAAGCGCGACGAACTGAGCGAGTGGAACCAGGCCAACGCCGGTGCCGCACCGCTTTCGGCCAACCGCCGGCGGCTGACCAACATCGGCACCTTCCGCGCCTACGCCGAGGCCTACCTCAAGGCGCACCCGGACATCCACCCGCAGATGACCTGCATGGTCCGCCAGCTGCAGCCCACCGCCGAGGGCGTGCCGCTGGAGGTGTACTGCTTCACCCGCACCACCAGCTGGCTCGACTACGAACGCATCCAGGGCGACATCTTCGACTACCTGTTGGCGGTGCTCCCGGAGTTCGGCCTGGGGATGTACCAGCAACCCAGCGGCCAGGACCTGCGCGGTGGCCTGCGGGGCCTGCTGCCGCCGACGCCGGCCTCGCACCCCGCGCGACTCGACGCAGAGCAGGCCTGAGGGGACGAACGACAGTGCTCGGCCTGGCCCCTGCGCCAGGCCGATGCCATCCTTGAAGCAGGCGCCCGCTGGCGCGCCCCTGCCGATGGAGACACCCCGTGCCCGCCACCCTCATCTATTACGTGGCCAGCAGCCTGGACGGCTATATCGCGCGCCCGGACGGCAGCGTCGACTGGCTGCACGGCTACGACGGCCAGGGCGACGACCATGGCTACGCCGCGTTCTACAGCGGCATCGACGCCCTGCTGATGGGGCGCGGCACCTATCTGTGGTGCCTGGACTCCGGCGGTTGGCCCTACCCGGACAAACCCGCCATCGTTCTCACCCGCGCCAACCAGTTACCCCAGGCCGCGCCGCAGGTGGAGCTGCTGCACCTCCCCCCCAGCGAAGCCCTGGCCAGCCTGGAGGCGCGCGGCTGCCAGCGGGTCTGGCTGGTCGGCGGTGGCAGCCTGGCCGGCAACTGCCTGGCGGCGGACTTGCTCGACGAGGTGATCGTCAGCATCATTCCGCTCCTGCTCGGCGCCGGCATTCCGCTGTTCGGCATCGGGCTCGAAAGGCGCCTGCAGCTGCTGGAGCAGCGCAGCTTTCCCAGCGGCATCGTGCAGATGCGCTACCAGGTCATCAAGTGAGTTCCGCCATGCCCGTCACCACCCTCGATATCGCCGCCGCCTGCCTGCTCGACGACAACGGCCGCCTGCTGCTGGTGCGCAAGCGCGGCACCCGGGCGTTCATGCTGCCCGGCGGCAAGCGCGAAGCCGGGGAAAGCGCCGAACAGGCGCTGCTGCGCGAACTCGAAGAGGAGCTCGGCCTGCGCCTGCCGCGCGAGGCCCTGCGCCCGCTGGGCAACTTCCAGGCGCCGGCGGCCAACGAAGCCGACACCCGCGTCGACGCGCACATTTTCGTCGCCCGCCTGCCGCACCCGGTCAGCGCCGCCGCCGAGCTGGAGGAACTGGCCTGGCTGGATGGCGCCAAGCATCCCGAACCGCTGGCACCGCTGCTGCGGGAAAAAGTCCTGCCGGCCCTGCGCGAACACCTCGCCGACTGATGAAAATCAGTATTTGACCTGCATTTCGTCGGGTTTTTACCTGCGACGCCAGGTCTCATCCCGCTGTCCTCCGCGCCCTCCTCCGACTCCCTGCCAGAGCATTCCGCCAGCACGGCGAAACCCGCCTGGCATAGGGCTTTCGGCTATAAGGTCGGCGCCTGACCCATGGGTCCGAACACATGTCACGGGCGGCCTCGGAAGTCACATGGCCCCCGGCGGAATCGACGGACGGTCAAATCGCTGTCACGAAAACTGGGGCAGAATGCGCCGAATTTCTCGCGGACCAAAGGAAACCATCGCCCGCCGAAGAGCAACGGCGATCCAGCGGAGTCTGGGTTACATCCACAACCAGAAAGAAGACATGCCGAATGCGCAGTACCCTTTTGACATGCCTTTCCATAGGCTTGGCGGCCACCTTGGCTGCCGTTGTGACCGAGGCTGACGCCTCACCGCGGGCCGCCCGGACCTACACGCCGGCGCCCATCGAACTCCGTGTGCCGGTCCAGGGCAAGGACCTGCTGACCGTCGCCACCCCGGCGAAGCAGGACAGCAGCGACGCCCACCAGGTGACCAAGCGCGCCTTCAGCATGATCGGCACGCCCTATCGCTGGGGCGGCACCTCGCCCAAGGGCTTCGATTGCAGCGGCCTGGTGAAGTACGTGTTCCGTGACGTCGACGACGTGGAACTGCCGCGCACCGCGCGGGCGATCTTCCAGAGCAGCAACCCCAAGGTGGCGCGCGGCGACCTGCAGCCCGGCGACCTGGTGTTCTTCCGCATCCGCAGCCGCAACGTCGACCACGTTGGCATCTACGTCGGCAACGACCGCTTCGTCCACGCCCCGCGCCGCGGGCAGAAGGTCAAGGTGGCCAACCTCAACGACAAGTACTGGCAGCGCCATTACCTCGCCGCCAAGCGCGTCCTGCCGGAAACCCTGGCCAGGGCCGACATCCCGGCGCACCGCTACGAGTAAGCCGACGCTGCATGAAAAAACCCGGGCCTGGCCCGGGTTTTTTCGTTTTCAGCCGCGCGCCCGGCGCCGCGCCTGCTTGCGCAACAGCCGCGCGCTGTCCCAGCCGGTGAGCAGGATGGCCAGCCAGATCGGCCCGTAGGTCCACAACTGCTGCGCCTGGAAATCCTCGCCGAGCAGCAGCACGGCGAGCAGGAACAGCAGCATCGGCTCGACGTAGCTGAGGATGCCGAACAGACCCATGGGCAGCAGCCGGCTCGACGCCATCATGGCGCCGAAGGCCAGCGCGCTGATCAGCCCCAGCAGCGGCAGCAGCGCCCACAGGCGCGGGGTGTCGGCGACCAGGCGCAGGTCGCCGAAATGGCCGATGGTCCAGAGCGCGAAGGGCAACAGCACCAGCATCTCGAAGACGAAGCCGGACAGCGCGTCCACGCCCATGCGCCGGCGCAGCATGAAATACGGTGGATAACCCAGCGCGGTGATCAGGCTGAACCAGGAGAAGGCGCGGGTCAGCCACAGCTCGTGGAGTACCCCGGCCAGCGCGCAGGCCACAGCGATGCTCTGCAGCGAGGTCAGGCGTTCGCCATAGAACAGCCGGCCGCAGAGCACCATGGTCAGCGGCAGCAGGAAGTAGCCCAGGGACAGCTGCAGGGTCTGGCCGACCATGGGCGCGTAGATGAACACGCCCCACTGCACCAGCATCATCGCCGCGCTCAGCGGGAAGCACAGCAGCAGCCAGCGCTCGCGCAGCAGGCGCCGGGCGGATTCGCGCAACACCGCGCCCTGTCCGGTGAAGGCCACCAGCAACAGCACCATGGGAATCGACCAGACCACCCGGTGCGCGACTATCTGCACGCTGTCCAGCGGCGCCAGCCAGCGCAGGTAGCCCGGCAGGGTGACGAACAGCACCGAGGCGGCCAGGGACAACGCGACGCCGCGTCCGGAGATGTTCATACCGCCACCCGCCGCGCCAGACCCAGGCGGTTGACCCCCAGCGACGCCACTATCACCGCGCCGCCCAGCGCCAGGCGACCGAGGTCGGCGTGCTGGTTCCAGATCAGCAGGTTGATCAGCAGCCCCACCGGCACGTGCAGGTTGTTCATCACCGCCAGGGTGCCGCCGTCGACCAGGGTGCCGCCCTTGTTCCACCAGAACTGCCCCAGCGCGGTGGCCAGCAGGCCCATGAACACCAGCACCAGCCATTGCACCTCGGTGCTCGGCAGCTTCGCCGGGTTGCCCAGCAGCAGCCAGCCGGGCAGCGCGATCAGCAGCGCGCCGACGAAGAAATAGCCGAAGCGCCGGTGCTGCGGGAGCTCCGACGGGTAGCGCGCCACCAGGTGCTTGTACAGCACCTGGCCGGCGGCGAAGGTGGCGTTGGCCAGTTGCAGTAGCAGGAAGCCCTCGACGAAGTCACCGCTGACGCCGTCGTAGCGGATGATCGCCGCGCCCAGCACGGCGACGGCGGCGGCCAGCAGCGCCCAGGGGTTGAAGCGGCGGTTCAGGGCGTCGTCGATCAGCGCCACGTGCAGCGGCGTGAGCACGGTGAACAGCAGCACCTCGGGCACCGTCAGCACGCGGAAGCTCTGGTACAGGCAGACGTAGGTGACGCCGAACTGCAGCGCCCCCACCAGCATCACCCCGCCGATGAAGCGCGGCGCCACGCCGCGCCAGCGGGTCAGCGGCAGGAACACCGCGCCGGCCAGCAGCACGCGGGTGAGCACGGCGAAATAGCTGTCCACCTGGCCGGCGAGGTACTCGCCGATCAGGCTAAAGGAGAACGCCCAGAGGACGGTGACGAAGAGCAGGTAAGGCATGAGCGGGCAGGCGCAGGGAAAAAGGGGCGGCGAAAATAGCCGTTTTGCCGGGGCGAAGGAAGGGTCGCCGGCCCGCTAGAGGATAGCCGGGGGCTGGACCTTGGTCGCAGGACGAGGGTTTCAGCGCCGCGCATGCCTCCGCGATCCTGCCGCCAGAGTTCGCTCCTACAAGTGGATCAGGAACCGTGCATCCGCGATCGGGCTGGCGCCGGAAAAGAAAAAGCCCGGCCGACATTCAGGGGGAAGGTCGTCGGCCAGGCACCGCGCCCAGGAGCGTGGGGGCGCGCAAGGAGACTCGGGGTGTGGCGGCTCAGGCCACCGCGGCCAGTTGCTCGCGGGCCTTGGCCAGGCCCTTGTCGGCGAACTCGGCGCCCATGTTCAGGCCTTCGGCGTGGACGAAGGTGACGTCATGGATGCCGACGAAGGCCAGCGCCTGGCGCAGGTAGGGTTCCTGGTGGTCCAGCGGGCCGCCGGCGTAGACGCCGCCACGGCTGGTCAGGATGTAGGCGCGCTTGCCGGTGAGCAGGCCCTGCGGGCCGGTTTCGGTGTACTTGAAGGTGACGCCGGCGCGCAGCACGTGGTCCAGCCAGGACTTCAGGGTGCTGGGGATGGCGAAGTTGTACATGGGCGCGGCCAGCACCAGCACGTCGGCGGCCAGCAGCTCGTCGGTGAGCAGGTTGGAACGCTGCAGGGCGGCCTGTTCGGCGGCGCTCTGCTGGTCGGCCGGCTTCATCCAGCCACCGAGCAGGTCGGCGTCCAGGTGCGGTACCTGTTCCAGCGCCAGGTCGCGGACCTGGATCGCGTCGGCCGGGTGCGCGGCGCGCCAGTTGGCGATGAATTCGGCGGTCAGTTGGCGGGAGACCGAACCTTGTTGGCGGGCGCTGCTTTCGATAACCAGAACACGGGACATGGGCTTGACCTCCAGCGGTCGTTGCGTCGATGGAGGTCAGCTTATGGCGGGATAGATCGATAAAAAAGCAGAAATAATTGCTTCAAAATATCGATATAGTTGATTTATCCCGCATCTACTCCTAGTCTGGTAACCAGGCGCAACCGCGTCAGTTCGGGTTGCAGGTCAGCTTGATGCGCAGCTTGATGATGGCGCGGCCGAAGCTGGCGGTGAGGTTGCTGCTCTTGCCGGCGGCGATCACCGTCTTGCGCACCTTGGGTGTCTCCGGGCCGTTCTGGAACACGGCGGTGCAGGCCACGTCCTGCTTGCCGTAGTTCTGCAGCAGCACGGCACCCATGCTGTCGCCGATGTCCTGGGTCTGCACGTCGATCTCCGTGCCATTGAGGGATTTTTCCATCTCGGTCGGGTAGGCCATGGCCGTCAGCGGCAGGCACAGCAGCAGCGCACAACAGATTCTTTTCATGTGGCGATCTCGCTCCAGGTAAGGCCGCCAGATTAGACAAGAGGAGGCGAGGATGAAAGCGCCCCGCGTTACCCTGGATCAATGGCGAACCCTGCAGGCGGTGGTCGACCACGGCGGCTTCGCCCAGGCCGCCGAAGCCCTGCACCGTTCGCAATCCTCCATCAGCTACACGGTGGCGCGCATGCAGGAGCAGCTCGGCGTGCCGCTGCTGCGCATCGACGGACGCAAGGCGGTGCTCACCGAGGCCGGCGAGGTGCTGCTGCGCCGTTCGCGGCAACTGGTGAAGAGCGCCGGCCAGCTGGAAGAACTGGCGCACCACATGGAGCAGGGCTGGGAGCCGGAGGTGCGCCTGGTGGTGGACGCCGCCTACCCGTCGCTGCGCCTGGTCCGCGCGCTGTCCGCATTCATGCCGCAGAGCCGCGGCTGCCGCGTGCTGCTGCGCGAGGAAGTGCTCTCCGGGGTCGAGGAGGCGCTGCTGCAGGGCCACGCCGACCTGGCCATCAGCGGGCTGAACATCGCCGGCTACCTGGGCGCCGACCTGTGCACCGTGGACTTCGTCGCCGTGGCCAACCCCGACCACCCGCTGCACCGCCTGCAGCGCGAGCTGACCCACCAGGACCTGGAAACCCAGATGCAGGTGGTGATCCGCGACTCCGGCCGCCTGCAACCGCGCGACGTCGGCTGGCTGGGCGCCGAGCAGCGCTGGACGGTGGGCAGCCTGGCCACCGCCGCGACCTTCGTCGGCAACGGCCTGGGCTTCGCCTGGCTGCCGCGGCACATGATCGAGCGCGAACTGCGCGACGGCCAGCTCAAGCCCCTGCCGCTGACCCAGGGCACCACCCGCGAGAGCCGCTTCTATCTTTACCCGAACAAGGAAAAGCCCCTGGGCCCGGCCACGCAGATCCTCGTCGAGCTGCTGAAGACCTTCGCCAACGTGCCCCTGGACGCGCCCTTCGGCGCGCCGCAGAGCGCCTCCTGAGCCCCGTCCTGCGAGGAGAACCCGCGCATGCCCTACCTGCACCATGACGGCCAGCGCCTGTACTTCGAGGACGACGGCCAGGGCACCCCGGTGCTGCTGGTCCACGGCCTCGGCTCGAGCAGCCGCGACTGGGAGTACCAGGTGCCGGAGCTGCGCAAGCGGCACCGGGTGATCGCCCTCGACGTGCGTGGCCACGGCCAGTCCGACAAGCCGCGCGAGCGCTACAGCATCGCCGGCTTCGCCGCCGACGTGGCGGCGCTGATCGAGCAGCTGCGCCTGGCCCCGGTGCATCTGGTGGGCATCAGCATGGGCGGCATGATCGGCTTCGAGCTGGCCACCCGCCGGCCGGAACTGTTGAAGAGCCTGACCATCGTCAACAGCGCCCCGGAAGTGAAGCCGCGCACCCCGCGCGAGTACCTGGAAGTGGCGCGGCGGCTGTTCCTCGCCCACGTCCTGGGCCTGGACACCGTGGGCAAGGCCCTCGGCCGCCTGCTGTTCCCCAAGCCGGAGCAGGCCGACCTGCGCCGCAAGATCGAGCAGCGCTGGCCGCAGAACGACAAACGCGCTTACCTTTCCAGCCTGCACGCCATCATCGGCTGGGGTGTGCAGGAACGCCTCGGGCGCATAACCTGTCCAACGCTGGTGGTCAGCGCCGACCGCGACTACACCCCGGTGACGCTCAAGCAGGCCTATGTCGAGCGCCTGCCCAACGCGCGCCTGGTGGTGATCGAGGACTCGCGCCACGCCACGCCGCTGGACCAGCCGCACGCCTTCAACAGCACCCTGCTCGACTTCCTCGAGCAGGTAGACCATTCCTAAACACCCTCAGGAAACATCCGCAAAATGACCCTGTTCAAACGCTTCCTGCTCGCCGCCTGTACGCTTGTCCTGGCCACCTCGGCGCTCGCCGCCGACCCGGCGAAACCCCATGTGCTGCTGTCCACCACCCTCGGCGAGATCGAAGTCGAGCTCGACACCGCCAAGGCGCCGATCAGCGTGAAGAACTTCCTCGGCTACGTCGACAGCGGCTTCTACAACGGCACCATCTTCCACCGGGTGATCCCCGGCTTCATGGTGCAGACCGGCGGCTTCACCGAGAAGATGCAGGAGAAGGACACCGGCGAGCCGATCAAGAACGAGGCCGACAACGGCCTGCTGAACGCCCGCGGCACCCTGGCCATGGCGCGCACCAGCGACGTGGACTCGGCCACCAGCCAGTTCTTCATCAACCTGACCGACAACGACTTCCTCGACCACGGCCAGCGCGACTTCGGTTACGCGGTGTTCGGCAAGGTCGTGCGTGGCATGGGCGTGGTCGACCTGATCGCCAAGGTGCCCACCACCAATCGCGGCATGAACCAGAACGTGCCGAGCGAAGCGGTGGTCATACTCTCCGCCAAGCGTCTCTGAGAATCCCCGATTCCCGCGCTGACGGAGGCCTGAAACGGCGGGTCCAGGACGGACCCGCGACAACCGAGAGACATCATGCTTTACCGCCGCTTCGAAAAGCTCATCGATCCCTTCCGCGACAGCCCCGAGCGCATGCCGCCGGCCGACGTCGTGCGCTTCTACGTCTTCTACCTGCGCCAGGTGTGGCCGGTGTTCTCGGTCCTGCTGGTGGTCGGCCTGGTGGTCGCGCTGATCGAGGTGGCGCTGTTCAGCTACCTGGGACGCATCGTCGATCTCGCGCAGAAGACCGCGCCCGCCGAATTCTTCCAGCTGCACGGCAACGAGCTGTTGTGGATGGCCGTGGTGGCGCTGGTGCTGCGCCCGCTGTTCAACGCCCTGCACGACATGCTGGTGCACCAGAGCATCAACCCCAGCATGACCAACCTGATCCGCTGGCAGAACCACCGCTACGTGCTCAAGCAGAGCCTGGGCTTCTTCCAGAACGACTTCGCCGGGCGCATCGCCCAGCGCATCATGCAGACCGGCAACTCCCTGCGCGATTCGGCGGTGCAGGTGGTGGACGCGCTCTGGCACGTGGCGATCTACACCGTCAGCGCCCTGGTGCTGTTCGCCGAGGCCGACTGGCGACTGATGATCCCCCTGGTGCTCTGGGTCTTCGCCTACGTCGGCGCCCTCGCCTACTTCGTGCCGCAGGTGAAACGCCGCTCGGTGGCCGCCTCGGATTCGCGCTCCAAGCTGATGGGGCGGATCGTCGACGGCTACACCAACATCACCACCCTCAAGCTGTTCGCCCACACCCGCCAGGAAGAGGACTACGCCCGCGAGGCGATCGCCGACCAGACCCACAAGGCCCAGCGCGCCGGGCGCGTGGTGACCTCGATGGACGTCAGCATCACCTTCATGAACGGCCTGCTGATCGCCGGCACCACCGGCCTGGCGCTGTGGCTGTGGACCCAGGGCCTGATCTCGGTGGGCGCCATCGCCCTGGCCACCAGCCTGGTGATCCGCATCAACAACATGTCCGGCTGGATCATGTGGGTGGTCGGCGGCATCTTCGAGAACGTCGGCCAGGTGCAGGATGGCATGCAGACCATCGCCATGCCGCGCCAGGTGGTCGACAAGCCCGGCGCCCAGCCGCTGAAGGTGGACCACGGCGAGGTGAACTTCGACCACGTCGACTTCAGCTACGGCAAGGGCAGCGGCCTGATCCAGGGCCTCGACCTGGTGGTGCGGCCGGGCGAGAAGATCGGCCTGGTCGGCCCCTCCGGCGCCGGCAAGTCGACCCTGGTCAACCTGCTGCTGCGCCTCTACGACCTGGAAGGCGGGCGCATCCTGATCGACGGCCAGGACATCGCCGGGGTGACCCAGGAGAGCCTGCGCGCGCAGATCGGCATGGTCACCCAGGACACCTCGCTGCTGCACCGCTCGATCCGCGACAACCTGCTCTACGGCCGCCCCGGCGCCAGCGAGGAAGACCTGCAGGAGGCGATCCGCAAGGCCCGCGCCAGCGAGTTCATCCCGCAGCTGTACGACGCCCAGGGCCGCACCGGCCTCGACGCCCACGTCGGCGAGCGCGGCGTGAAGCTCTCCGGCGGCCAGCGCCAGCGCATCGCCATCGCCCGCGTACTGCTCAAGGACGCGCCCCTGCTGATCCTCGACGAAGCCACCTCGGCGCTCGACTCGGAAGTCGAATCGGCCATCCAGGAAAGCCTGGAGACGCTGATGCAGGGCAAGACGGTGATCGCCATCGCCCACCGCCTCTCCACCATCGCCCGCATGGACCGCCTGGTGGTGCTGGAGCACGGGCGCATCGTGGAAAGCGGCAGCCACGCCGAACTCATCGAACAGGGCGGCCTCTACGCGCGCCTGTGGCGGCACCAGACCGGCGGCTTCGTCGGCGTCGACTGAGGGCCGCGCTGATACGCCTTTGCACGTCCCATCTGAATCTGTCGCGGCGCCCGCCCGGCGCTTAGATTGCCCGCTCGATGGCGCGCCGCCGTCCCACCCGGCGGCGCGCCGGCAATCCGACAGAGACGGGACGAGCGATGAACACAGCAAGCACGGAGCAGGCGTACAACTACAAGGTGGTACGCCAGTTCGCCATCATGACGGTGGTCTGGGGCGTGGTCGGCATGGCGATGGGCGTGCTCATCGCCTCGCAACTGGTCTGGCCGCAGATGAACCTGGACCTGCCCTGGACCAGCTTCGGCCGCCTGCGGCCACTGCACACCAGCCTGGTGATCTTCGCCTTCGGCGGCTGCGCGCTGTTCGCCACCAGCTACTACACGGTGCAGCGCACCTGCCAGGTGCGGCTGTTCTCCGACCGCCTCGCCGCCTTCACCTTCTGGGGCTGGCAGGCGCTGATCCTGACCATGCTGGTAAGCCTGCCGCTGGGCTACACCACCACCAAGGAATACGCCGAGATCGAGTTCACCGGCGCGGTGTGGATGGCCATCGTCTGGGTCGCCTACGCGGTGGTGTTCTTCGGCACCCTGGTCAAGCGCAGGACCTCGCACATCTACGTCGGCAACTGGTTCTTCGCGGCCTTCATCCTGGTCACCGCGATGCTGCACATCGTCAACCACCTGGCCATCCCGGTGGACTGGTTCAAGTCCTACCCGGTGTATTCCGGCGCCACCGACGCCATGGTGCAGTGGTGGTACGGGCACAACGCCGTGGGCTTCTTCCTGACCACCGGCTTCCTCGGCATGATGTACTACTTCGTGCCCAAGCAGGCCGGGCGCCCGGTGTACTCCTATCGCCTGTCGATCGTGCACTTCTGGGCGCTGATCACCCTGTACATCTGGGCCGGCCCGCACCACCTGCACTACACCGCCCTGCCGGACTGGGCGCAGTCCCTCGGCATGGTGATGTCGCTGATCCTCCTGGCACCGTCCTGGGGCGGCATGATCAACGGCATGATGACCCTCTCCGGGGCCTGGCATAAGCTGCGCAGCGACCCGATCCTGCGCTTCCTGGTGGTATCCCTGGCGTTCTACGGCATGTCCACCTTCGAAGGCCCGATGATGGCGATCAAGACCGTCAACGCCCTCTCCCACTACACCGACTGGACCATCGGCCACGTCCACGCCGGGGCGCTGGGCTGGGTGGCGATGATCTCCATCGGCTCGCTGTACCACCTGATTCCGAAGGTGTTCGGTCGCGAGCAGATGCACAGCGTGGGGCTGATCAACGCGCACTTCTGGCTCGCCACCATCGGCACCGTGCTGTACATCGCCTCGATGTGGGTCAACGGCATCACCCAGGGCCTGATGTGGCGCGCGGTGAACGCCGACGGCACCCTCACCTACTCCTTCGTCGAGGCCCTGCAGGCCAGCCACCCGGGCTTCGTGGTGCGCATGTGCGGCGGCCTGCTGTTCCTCAGCGGCATGCTGCTGATGGCCT
>NZ_JARJLT010000047.1 GCF_029335315.1 Pseudomonas citronellolis | reverse complement strand
GGCCAGCCCCGGCGACCCGATTCCCCAGGCGCTGGTGCTGACCGCCATCGTCATCGGCTTCGCCATGACCGCCTTCGTCATCGTCCTGGCCCTGCGCGGCCTGGCCGAGACCGGCGACGACCATGTCGACGGCAAGGCGCCGGAGGAGGGCGAATGAACCACCTGTTGATCGCCCCGGTCCTGCTGCCGCTGTTCGCCGGTTGCCTGCTGCTGCTCGCCGGCCACGGCTCGCGCGCCGCGCGGGGAATCTCTCTGCTGGCCACGCTGGCGCTGCTGCCGGTGAGCGCGCTGCTGTTGCAGCAGGCCGCCGCCGGCCAGGTGCAGTTCTACGCCCTGGGCGACTGGCGGCCGCCGTTCGGCATCATCCTCGTGCTCGACCGCCTCAGCGCGCTGATGCTGCTGGCCAACGCCGTGCTGGCGAGCTTCGCGCTGCTCTACGCGGTGCGCGGCGATGACCGCCGCGGCAAGCACTTCCACGCGCTGTTCCAGTTCCAGCTGCTCGGCCTCAACGGCGCCTTCCTCACCGGCGACCTGTTCAACCTGTTCGTGTTCTTCGAAATCCTGCTGATCGCTTCCTACGCGCTGCTGCTGCATGGCGGCGGGGCGGGGCGGGTGCGCGCCGGGGTGCACTACGTGGTGCTCAACCTGGTGGGTTCGGCGTTCTTCCTGATCGCGGTGGGCGTGCTCTATGGCGTCACCGGCACCCTGAACATGGCCGACATGGCCGGCCGCGTAGCCCAGCTTGGCGCCGCCGACGCGCCGCTGGTGCGTGCCGCGGCGCTGCTCCTGCTGGTGGTGTTCGGCCTGAAGGCGGCGTTGCTGCCCTTGTACTTCTGGCTGCCGCGCGCCTACGCAGAGGCCAGCGCGCCGGTGGCGGCGCTGTTCTCGATCATGACCAAGGTGGGCATCTACTCGATCCTGCGGGTGTACACGCTGATCTTCGGCGAGCACGCCGGCGAGCTGGCCAACCTGGCCCAGGCCTGGCTCTGGCCGCTGGCCCTGGCGGGCATCCTGGCCGGCACTTTCGGTACGCTGGCGGCCACCCGCCTGCAGGGCCTGCTGGCGTACCTGGTGGTGGTTTCCGCCGGCACCCAGCTGGCGGTGCTGGCGCTGGGCTCCCAGTCGTCGCTGGCGGCGCTGCTGTTCTACCTGCTGCACAGCACCTGGGTGGTCGGCGCGCTGTTCCTGCTCGCCGACCTGATCGCCCGCCAGCGCGGCGAAAAGGCTGGCCTGCTGGTGCAGGGCCCGGCGCTGTTGCAGCCGCAGCTGCTGGGGGCGCTGTTCTTCGTCGGCGCCATCGCGGTGGCCGGGTTGCCGCCGTTCTCCGGGTTCTTCGCCAAGCTGATGATCCTTCGCGCCGCCGGCAGCGGCGGCGCCGGCTTGGCGCTCTGGGCGGTGGTGCTGGGCAGCGGCCTGCTGGTCACCGTCACCCTCAGCCGCGCCGGCAGCACGCTGTTCTGGAACACCGGGCGAAGCATCCTCGGCAGCGCCGAGCGCGACCCGCTGCGCCTGCTGGTGACTGTCGGGCTGCTGGCCTCGACGCTGCTGCTGGTGATCTTCGCCAGGCCGCTGCAGGACTACCTGCAGGCCACCGCCGCCCAGTTGCTGGATGTCGAGCAGTACCGCCAGGCGATCCTCGCCGGAGGTGGCGCATGATCCGCCGCCTGCTGCCGCACCCGCTGCTCAGCCTGTGCCTGCTGTTGGGCTGGGTGCTGCTGGTCAACGATTTCTCCTTCGGCCACTGGCTGCTCGGCGCCGCGCTCGGCCTGGCGCTGCCGCTGCTGTGCCGGGACATGTTGCTGGCGCCGCTGCGCATCCGCCGCCCCGGCCTGCTGCTGCGCTTCATCGGCGTGGTGCTGTACGACATCGTCGTGGCCAACCTGCAGGTCGCCAGGCGGGTGCTCGGGCCGACGCGCAACCTGCGACCGGGCTTCGTCGAGGTGCCGCTGGAGCTGCGCGAGGACCTGCCCATCGCCATCCTCGCCAGCGTCATCACCCTGACCCCCGGCACCGTCTCCGCCGACCTCAGCGCCGACCGCCGCCGCCTGCTGGTGCACGGCCTGGACGTACCCGACGCGCAGGCGCTGGTGGCGGACATCAAGGCGCGCTACGAGGCGCCGCTGAAGGAGGTGTTCGAATGCTCGCCTACGTGATCCCGCTGTGCCTGGCGCTGATCGCCGTGGCCCTGCTGCTGACGGTGGCGCGCCTGGTACGCGGGCCGAGCGCGGCCGACCGCATCCTGGCGCTGGACACCCTGTCGGTGGAGGCCATCGCGCTGATCGTGCTGTTCGGTGTCTGGCGCGGCAGCGGCCTGTACTTCGAGGCGGCGCTGCTGATCGCGGTGATGGGCTTCGTCAGCACCGTGGCGCTGTGCAAGTTCCTGCTGCGTGGAGACATCATCGAATGAACCTGTTCGTGGAAATCCTCGTCAGCGCATTGCTGCTGGGCGGCAGCCTGTTCGCCCTGCTCGGCGCGGTGGGGCTGTACCGCCTGCCGGACTTCTACACGCGCCTGCACGCGCCGACCAAGGCCTCGACCCTGGGTGTCGGCGGCGTGGCCCTGGGCGCGCTGCTGTACTTCAGCGTCGGCGAAGGCGGGGTCAGCCTGCACGAGGTGCTGATCACCCTGTTCCTGTTCATCACCGCGCCGGTCAGCGCCCACCTGCTGGCCAAGGCCGCGATGCGGCAACGCCTGCCGCGCGCGCCGGGCACCGGCGGCAAGCCCTGGGCGTGAGAACTCCCCTGTAGGAGCGAGCTCGCTCGCGAATGGCCCGCAGCGGCGGCTGTTCGCGAGCAAGGACTGGGCGTCCCCCTCGCTCCTGCGAAGGGCATGCGCCGGCGGGGCCGATACAGTTTTGCCCCGGCGCTGTGCCTGTCGGCCGTCGGGCGCGCGCTCCTATACTGGAGGGATTCCTTTCGCGGAGCCTCCCGTGCAGCAGTCCCGATCCTTCGCCCTGGCGTGCCTGGTCCTGGCCATGGCGCTCTGGGGCAGTTCCTTCATCGCCCTCAAGCTGGCCTTCGCCGAATGGCCGCCGATGTGGGTGATCTTCGCGCGGATGGCCATCGGCAGCCTGATCTTCCTCGCCGCCTGGCGCTGGCGCGGGCGCATCGACTACCGCGCCGGGGACTGGAAATACCTGATCGGCCTCGCGGTGTGCGAACCCTGCCTGTACTTCGTCTTCGAGTCCTACGCGCTGCAATACACCAGCGCCGCCCAGGCCGGGATGATCACCGCGCTGCTGCCGCTGCTAGTGGCCGTCGGCGCCTGGCTGTTGCTGCATGAGCGCGTCTCGCGCAACACCTGGCTGGGCTTCGCCCTGGCGGTGCTCGGCGCCGCCTGGCTGACCCTGGCCGGCGAGCCGGACCGCCACGCGCCGCAACCGCTGCTGGGCAACCTGTTCGAGCTGCTGGCGATGGTCTGCGCCACCGGCTACACCCTGCTGCTCAAGCACCTGTCGGCGCGCTACTCGCCGTTCATCCTCACCGCCATGCAGGCGTTCATCGGCTCGCTGTTCTTCCTGCCGCTGGCGGCGGTCAGCTCCGGCGTGCCGCCCGCGCCCAGCGGCCAGGGGCTGTTCGCCCTGATCTACCTCGGCAGCGTGGTCACCGTGGGCGCCTACGGCCTGTACAACTTCGGCGTCAGCCGCCTGCCGGCGAGCCAGGCCACCGGCTTCATCAACCTGATCCCGGTGTTCACCCTGATCCTCGCCTGGCTGCTGCTGGGCGAGCGTCTCAACGGCCAGCAACTGCTGGCTACCGCCCTGGTGTTCGCCGGGGTCGCCCTGAGCCAGTGGCGCAGCAGCCTGCCGCCGCCGGCCGGGGTGCTCGACTGATCGAAAGAGGAACCGCCCCATGTCCATCGACATCCGTGACTGGACCCGCGAAGCCATCCGCATCATCGAGGCGGACTTCCAGCGCAGCGCCGATACCCACCTGATCCCCCTGGAAACTCCGGGCCTGCCCGGCATCGACCTGTACTTCAAGGACGAGTCCAGCCACCCCACCGGTAGCCTCAAGCACCGCCTGGCGCGCTCGCTGTTCCTCTACGCGCTGTGCAACGGCTGGCTGAAGCCGGGGGCGCCGGTGATCGAGGCCTCCAGCGGCTCCACGGCGATCTCCGAGGCTTATTTCGCGCGCCTGCTGGGGCTGCCCTTCATCGCCGTGGTGCCGGCCAGCACCTCGCCGGAGAAGATTGCCCAGATCGCCTTCTACGGCGGCCGCAGCCACCTAGTGGACGACCCGACGCAGATCTACGCCGAGTCCGAGCGCCTGGCCCGCGAGAGCGGCGGCCACTTCATGGACCAGTTCACCTACGCCGAGCGCGCCACCGACTGGCGGGCGAACAACAACATCGCCGAGTCGATCTTCCAGCAGATGCGCCACGAGCGCTTCCCCGAGCCGGCCTGGCTGGTCTCCAGCCCCGGCACCGGCGGCACCCTGGCGACCCTCGGGCGCTTCGCCCGCTATCGCCGGCACCAGACCCGGGTGCTCTGCGCCGACGCCGAGCGCTCGGTGTTCTTCGACGCCTACCGCAGCGGCGACCGCAGCCTGACCCTGGAATGCGGCTCGCGCATCGAGGGCATCGGCCGGCCGCGGGTGGAAGCGTCCTTCCTGCCGGCGGTGCTCGACGCCATGGTCAAGGTGCCCGATGCCTGGTCGCTGGCGGCCATGCATTACCTGGCGCGGCGCCTGGGCCGGCGCGTCGGCGGCTCCAGCGGAACCAACCTGATGGGCGCGCTGCTGGCGGCGCAAGGCATGTGCGCGCGCGGCGAGTCGGGTTCGGTGGTTACGATCCTCTGCGACAGCGGCGAGCGCTACGCCACGTCCTATTACGACCCGTTGTGGCTGATCCAGCAGGGCTTCGAGCTTGACCCGCTGATCGACGCGGTGCGCGCCTGCGTGGAGGAGGGGCAGCCCCTGCCGGAACTCGAGGCGCTGGGGCTGTAAGGCAGCGGCGCGCTTATTCGGCCGCGGCGCCGCCGGGGAAGGCGCAGCCGCGCATGACCTTGTCGTTCAGGCGCAGCTCGGCGCTGAGGCTGCTCACCGCGCCGCTCATGTCGTTGACGCAGCGCGCCGGGGCGACCCACAGCTCGAGCTTCTCGCCGTTGGCCTCGGTGGAGTAGCTGCTGCTGCCGCCGGGCACGCTTTCCACCACGTAGGGCAGTACCTGGTCGGCCTGGCCCTGCTGCTGCAGAAGCAGGCCGTGGGCGTTGATCATCACGCTCCAGCCCGGTTCGTTGCCGCCGGCGCGGACGATGGTCTGCTTGAAGTTGGGGTCGTCGCAGCCGTGGCCTTCGCCCTGCAGGCGGTACAGGGTCTGCACTTCGAACTTGCCGTCGGTATTGCTCGCCTGGCCGCCGGAGTAGGTGCCGAGGGCGTCGATGAACAGCTTGCCGGCGGCGTCGCCGGCCATTTCGCGGGCCTCGCGGGCCACGCTGCTGTCCGGGCCGTCGACCAGGTTGAACCGGCGCTGCTCGTTGCACGGGCGCATGACCAGGCCGCCGTCCTGGCGGCTGACCTCGCCCTGGACCCGGCTCGGCGCGTTCGGCCGGGCGCTTTCCGGCTTCCACACCTGGCAGGCGGCGAACAGGGGTAGCAGGGCGTAGACGAAGAGACGGGCTGGACGCATGACGGGGGCTCCCGGAAAAATGCGCCCACGTTACCGGCCCGGGCGCGCCCGCTCAAGGTCTACAGTGGTAGGGAAAGTCGCAAAGGAGGCAGGGAATGATTCGCTACAAGCGCGCTTACGAGGCGCCGGCGCCGGACGATGGCTACCGGGTGCTGGTGGACCGGCTGTGGCCGCGGGGCATCCGCAAGGAGGACCTGCGCATGGACGAATGGCTCAAGGACGCTTCGCCGTCCAACGAACTGCGCCAGCGCTTCCACCACGACCCCACGCAGTTCGAGGCCTTCCGCCAGGCCTACCACGCCGAGCTGGCGGCGCACCCGGAGCATTGGTGGAAGCTGCTGGGCATCGCCGGCCAGGGCCACCTGACGCTGCTGTATGGCGCTAAGGACACCGAGCACAACAACGCGCGGGTGCTGGCGGAGTTTCTGGAGGACGAGCTGGAGCGGGTCGAGCCGGGGAGTTCGCCGGTGTGTTACGCGGAGAGGAAGGAGTGAAGGCGCTGGCTTGTTGTAGGAGCGAGCTTGCTCGCGAATGAGCTACCGGCCGCCGTGGCGTTTCGGATAGACGCGTTTCCCTCTCCCCAGCCCTCGGCTGCGCGCCCCGCCCTGAAGGGAGAGGGGGCAGACCGTGCCGAGAAAAGGTCAGGTTTCAGCCGGTAGCTTTCGGCGCTGCCGGCTAACTCCCGAATTTCCGTGTCTGCCCAACGGTCCCCTCTCCCTTTAGGGAGAGGGTTAGGGAGAGGGGCTCTTGAGGATGTGCACCGAAGCTGCCCAGTAGCACTCCATTCGCGAGCAAGCTCGCTCCTACAAGTGAAGAACCGGCCGCCTGCGCACTCACCAGATCTTGTAGACCCGCCCCGTCTCCGCGCCTTCCACGCTGCGCACGAAGCCCAGCGCCGCGTCGGCCGCCGGCACCGGCTTGAAGCCGCGGAAGAAGGGCGCGTAGCCCGCCATCGATTCCACCAGCACGTTGGGGCTCACCGCGTTGATCCGCTGGCCGCGCGGCAGCTCGATGGCGGCGCTGCGCACGAAGCCTTCCACCGCCGCGTTGACCATGCTCGCCGAGCTGCCCTGGCGGATCGGTTCGTCGCTGAGGATGCCGGTGGTCAGGGTGAAGGAGGCGCCGTCGTTGGCGTAGCGGCTGCCGAGCAGCACCAGGTTGACCTGGCCCATCAGCTTGTCCTGCAGGCCCACCGCGTATTCGGCCTCGCCCATCTCCGCCAGCGCGCCGAAGTGCACCTTGCCGGCGGCGCTGACCAGGGCGTCGAACGAGCCGACCTTGTCGAACAGCGCCTGGATCGAGACGCGGTCGGTGATGTCCACGCGCAGGTCGCCGCTGCTGCGGCCGACGCGGACGATGTCATGACGCTGGCCCAGTTCATTGGCCACGGCCTGGCCGAGGGTGCCGCTGGCGCCGACGAGGATGATCTTCATGCTGACTCCGGGAAAGGGTGGGTGACGGCGTCAGTCTAGGGACGTATTTTGTTTGGATAATTGGGGTAATCGGCAACCTATCGTTTTCGTGGGGAAACAATCATGGCCCACCTGGAAGACCTCTCGGCCTTCGCCGTGCTGCTTGAGTGCGGCAGCTTCACCCGCGCCGCCGAGCGCCTGGGGTGCAGCAAGGGGCAACTGTCCAAGCGTATCGCCGCCCTGGAACAGAGCCTCGGCGTGACCCTGCTGCACCGCACGACGCGACGCCTGACGCTGACCGCCGCCGGCAGCGCGCTGCTGCCCGAGGCGCAGGCGCTCAACGCCCAGGCGGCGCGGGCGCGGCAGGCGGTGGCGCGGTTGCAGGAAGAGGAGCGCGGCACCGTGCGCATGAGCGTGCCGGTGTCCCTCGGCGAGACCTTCTTCGACGCCTGGCTGGTGGAGTTCTCCCGCGCCCATCCGGGTATCCGCCTGGAGCTGGACCTGGCCAACGAGCGCCGCGACCTGGTCGCCGAGGGCTTCGACCTGGCGATCCGTTCCGGTCTGGCCGGCGACGAGCGCCTGGTGGCGCGCCCGCTGTTCGCCCTGCAGGAGTTGACCTGCGCTACCCCCGGCTACCTCGCCGAGCACGGCGAGCCGCGCGCGCCGGACGAGCTGGCGCGGCACAACTGCCTGCTCAACACCCACTACCCGGATCCCGACCAATGGCTCTACCAGCGCCAGCACGAGCTGTTCCGCGTCGAGGTCGGCGGGGTGCTGGCGAGCAACCACTACACGCTGCTGAAGAAGGCCGCGCTGGTCGGCGTCGGCATAGCCCGGCTGCCGTCCTACATGCTCCAGGACGAGCTGGCCGACGGGCGCCTGCGCTGGCTGCTGTGCGACTACCAGACGCGCAGCACGCCGGTGTTCCTGGTCCACCCGTACCAGGGCGGGCTGCCCCGGCGCACCCAGTTGCTGGTGGACTACCTGCTGGCCTGGTTCGAGCGTTCGCGCCAGCGCCTGCTGCGCCTGCAGGGCTGAAAACACCGCCGTTCAGCTTCATTCAGGTTCGTTCAGCCGAGGTTCAGACAGGGTTCAGGGGAGGTTCAGTGAGGGGGGCATAGGCTTTGTCCATCCCTTAATGACTGTCCGCGAGGACCCACCATGAAAACTTCGACCCTGAAAGCTTCCCGCTCCCTGCTGCTCGCCGCCTTCGTCGGCAGCGCCCTGGCGCTTTCCGGCTGCGCCTCGAACCTGTCCGGCAGCAGCTACTCCCGCGCCGACGCCCGTTCGGTGCAGACCGTACGCATGGGCACCATCGAATCCCTGCGCGCCGTGCAGATCGAAGGCACCAAGACCCCGATCGGCACCCTGGCCGGCACCGCTGTCGGCGGTATCGCCGGTAGCGGTATCGGCGGCGGCCGAGGTTCGGCGGTCGCGACCATCCTCGGCGGGATCGCCGGCGGCGCCGCCGGTTCGGCGGTGGAGGAAGGCCTGACCCGCACCCAGGGCGTGGAAATCGTGGTGCGCGAGGACGACGGCATCTCCCGCGCCTACGTGCAGGCGGTGGACAACCAGCAGTTCCGCGTCGGCGACCGCGTGCGCATCATGAGCGTGAATGGCGCCAGCCGCGTGACCCTCTGAGGTCGGACGCAGGAGGCGCCAGCATGAAAAAGCTGCTTATCCCGCTCATCGCGCTGCTGCTTGCGCCCCTCGCCTGGTCGGGCGAGGGGGACGGCGACACCTGGTACCTGCAGACCAGCGTGATGACCCGGCACTGGAACCATGACCCCGACCACAACAACCACCAGGAACTCATCGGCCTGGAGCGCAACCGCGCCGATGGCTGGGTGTGGGGCGGCGCCACCTTCCGCAACTCGTTCCGCCAGCGCTCCAACTACGTGTACGCCGGCAAGCGCTTCGACCTCGAAGACACGCCGTTCTACGTCAAGGTCACCGGCGGCGCGATCCAGGGCTACCACGGCAAGTACCGCGACAAGATTCCGCTCAACCACTACGGCGTGGCGCCGGCGATCATCCCTTCGGTGGGCATGCAGTTCGGCCGCTTCGGCGCCGAGTTCGTGGCGCTCGGCGCCAACGCCGGGATGATCAACGTCGGGATGCACCTGTAACGCGGCTTCCCCTCAGCCAGCGGCCTCGACCAGGGCCGCGTCGAGGGTCTCGATCAGCAGGTCGGCGTGCTCGCGCTGGAACGCCAGCAGCGGGCGGATCTTCAGAATGTTCTCCTGCGGGCCGGCGGCGCTGATCAGCACGCCGCGCTCGCGCATGGCGTTGACCACCCGCCGCGTCTGCGCCGCGGCCGGGGCCTTGCTGGCGCGATCGCTGACCAGCTCCACGCCGAGGAACAGCCCGGCGCCGCGCACGTCGCCGATCAGTTCGTGACGTTCGGCCAGGCCGCGGAAGCCCTGCAGCAGGTGTTCGCCGATCTGCGCCGAACGTTGTTGCAGGCCCTCCTCGCGGATCACGTCGAGCACCGCCTGGCCGGCGGCGCAGCTCACCGGGTTGCCGCCGAAGGTGTTGAAGTAGCGCACGCTGCGGCCGAAGTTCTCCAGCACCTCGGGGCGCGCCACCACGCCGGCGATGGGCTGGCCGTTGCCCATGGGCTTGCCCAGGGTCACCAGGTCCGGCTTCACCGCGTGGCGCTGGAAGCCCCACAGCTGCTCGCCGGTGCGGGCGAAGCCGCATTGCACCTCGTCCGCGATGTACAGCAGGCCTTCGGCCTGGGCCACCGCCACCGCTTCGGCGAGCAGGCTGGCGGGCCCGGCGAACACGCCGTCGCTGGCGAAGATGCCGTCCACCAGCAGCGCCGCTGGCTGGATGCCGTTGGCGCGCAGGTCGGCGATGGCGGCGCGCACGTCCTCGGCGAAGATTCGCGCCGCGTGCTCCGCGCCCAGCCGGTAGGCGTCCGGCGCGCGCACGGTACGCGCGTGGGCGGGCAGGGTGATGCCGCTGCCCAGCGACGGCGAAAGCGCGGAGATGTCGCCGGTGACGCCGTGGTAGGCGAAGCGGGTGATGATCACCCCGGTGCCGCCGGTGACGTGACGGGCGATGCGCAGGGCCAGGTCGTTGGCCTCGCTGCCGGTGCAGGTGAACATCACCTGGCCGAGTTCGGCGGGGAAGGTGGAGAGCAGGTCCTCGGCGTAGTCGAGGATGCCTTCCTGCAGGTAGCGGGTGTGGGTGTTCAGCACCGCCGCCTGACGGGCGATGGCCTCGACCACGCGCGGGTGGCAGTGGCCGACCGAGGCGACGTTGTTGTAGGCGTCGAGGTACTGTCGGCCCTGTTCGTCGTAGAGCCACACGCCCTCGCCGCGCACGGTGTGCAGCGGGCGCTCGTAGAACAGCCGGTAGGCCGGGCCGAGCAGGCGCTCGCGGCGCTCGATCAGGCTGCGTTCCTTGTCGCTCAGGCGCTCGCCATCGGCAGCGCTGTAGCCGTTGATCATGGTCATGCGTGGGACTCCTCTTGGCAGGCGCGGGCGATGCGTGCGTGCGCCTCGGATCGGGACAGCGCGGCCAGGCCCTGCAGGCTGGCGCGGGCCTGGCGGGCGTTGCGCAGGATGTAGTCGCGGTTCTCCGGGTGCAGGCTGGCGCGCCAGGCGGTGATGCCCAGGGTCAGCACCAGGCGGGTGGCCATGAGGTCGCAGAGGATTTCCTGCTCGGCCTCCTGCAACGGGTTGCGGGCGTGGTAGGCGGCGATGAACTCCAGCGCCGGGGCGAGCACGTCGCCTTCGCAGCCCAGCTGGTAGGCGGCGGCCACGCCGAGGTCGTTGACCAGCGGGGCGTGGACCATGTCGCCGAAGTCGAGGATGTTGCGCAGCCGCTCCGGGTGCGTGGCGTCGACGATCACGTTGTGCGGGTTGAGGTCGTTGTGGATCACCTGCGCGCGCAGCGTCGGCAGGCGCGGCAGGGCGTGCTCCTCGAAGTTGTCCAGGGCGCGCTCGACCAGGCCGCGCAGCTCGCCGTCGTCGATGTGCCGCAGCAGCGGGCGCAGGCGCTGGGCGTGCTGCAGGTCCCAGAGCAGCTCGTGGCCGGAGGCCGGGTGCTGGTAGCCGTGCAGGGCCAGGTCCAGGCGCGCCAGGGCCTCGCCCAGGTTGCGCCGCAGTGCCGGGCTGCGTTGCGGCACGCGGTGCAGCGGCAGGCCTTCGACGAACGACATCAGCCGCGCGAGCATGCGCTGGCCGTCGACTTCCACCCAGACCTGGTGCTGGCCGTCGAGGGTGGGGTAGACGCGTTGTACCGGCAGCTGCGGGTCGGCCTGCTGCACGCGGAGCAGGGCGCGGTTCTGGAAGTCCACCACCTGCGGGTCTTCCAGCGGGTGGGAGAGCTTGAGCAGGCGGCTGGCGCTGTCGTCGGCGCCGACCTGGAAGTTCAGGTCGCGCTCGCCGGCCAGGCGCTGCAACGGGCCTTCCAGGCCGAAGCAGTCGCGGGCGATGGCGCCGGCCTGTTCCAGCGAGACCTGCGCGGGCGCGGCCTCCAGCAGGGGATCGTGGGCGAGGGCGGTCAACGGCATGGGGGCTCCGGTTCTTGTCGTGCTGGTAGTGTCATGCTGGGCTGGGGCCATTAAAACACATTGAAAATATGATGCATCATGTTTTCTTTGCGACGAGATTGCGCCATCATCGGAGCACCCGCAAGCCCCAACGCACGGAGAATCCCATGAGCGAAACCCGGACCCTGCTGCTCACCGGCGCCAGCCGCGGCATCGGCCACGCCACCGTGAAGCACTTCCATGCCGCCGGCTGGCGCATCTTCACCGCCTCGCGGCAGAGCTGGGTGGAGGACTGCCCCTGGGCCGAGGGCCTGCTCAACCACATCCACCTCGACCTGGAGGACATCGCCAGCGTCGAGCGCAGCCTGCCGGCGATCCGCGAGAAGCTCGGCGGGCGCCTGGACGCCCTGGTGAACAACGCCGGCATCTCGCCCAAGGGCCCGGAAGGGCAGCGCATGGGCGTGCTGGAAAGCGACTACGGCACCTGGCTGAAGGTGTTCAACGTCAACCTGTTCTCCACCGCGCTGCTGGCGCGCGGGCTGTTCGAGGAACTGAAGGCGGCGCGCGGCAGCATCATCAACGTCACCTCCATCGCCGGTTCGCGGGTGCATCCCTTCGCCGGCGTCGCCTACGCCGCGTCCAAGGCCGCGCTGGCGGCGCTGACCCGCGAGATGGCCTACGACTTCGGCCGCCACGGCGTGCGGGTCAACGCCATCGCGCCGGGGGAGATCGACACCGCGATCCTGTCCTCGGGCACCGAGCTGATCGTCGAGCGCGACATTCCCATGCATCGCCTGGGCAAGCCGGAGGAGGTGGCCTCGCTGATTCACTTCCTGTGCACCCAGGGGGCGTCCTACGTGAACGGCGCGGAGATCCACGTCAACGGTGGCCAGCACGTCTGAGCGCGCTGCTGGCAATTCGCCGGCGCTCGCCGCATCATCGCGCCCGCAACCCCGCGAGGACTCCATGAACTATCCGATCGACGGCCTCAACCACGCCTACCTGGGCAGCGGCGTCTACGCGCTGCTGCGCGAGGCGCTGATCACCGGACGCTTCCAGCCCGACGACCGCCTGCGCATCCGCGACCTGGCGCAGCAGCTGGGCACCAGCGTGACCCCGGTGCGCGACGCCATTCTGCAGCTGGCCAAGGAACAGGCGCTGGTGCTCAGGACGCCGCGCGACATCCGCGTGCCGGTGCTGACCCGCGAGCAGTACCTGGAAATCCGCAGCATCCGCGTGGCCCTCGAAGGCCTGGCGGCGGAGACCGCGGCCAGCCGGGCGAGCGCCGAGCAACTGGCGATGCTGGAAGCGAACATCCGCGACAACCTCGCGGCGATCCACGCGGACGACCTGGAAGCGGCGCTCAAGCTCAACCAGGCCTTCCACTTCGCCCTCGCCGAGATCGCCGGCATGCCCCTGCTCAAGGGCTTCCTCGACAGCCTGTGGATGCGCACCGGGCCGCTGATCGCGCGGACCTACGGCAGCTTCAACGAGCGCATGGCGGTGGAGCACCACTGGGAAGTCCTGCACGCCCTGCAGAAGGGCGACGGCCCCGCGGCCCGCGCGGCCATCTGCGCAGACCTCACCGATGGCAGCCAGAAGATGCTGGAATTCCTCGCCCAGCGCGAAGAGGAAGCCGTTCCCCTGTAGGAGCGGGCCCTGCCCGCGATTCGCGCGCATAGCGCGCTCCTACGGGAAGTGGCGTCCTGCCGTTTTCGCGGAAGCGTAGGGCGCATAACCGTTCGCGGTTATCCGCCGTCAGCCCGCAACACCGTTGCCCGGGAATGACGGCGGATAACGCCGTAGGCGTTATGCGCCCTACAGAGAGCGCATCGCCAACGCACGAGCAGCCAAAGAAAAACGGCCCCGAAGGGCCGTTTGTCGTTACCGCGATGGGCTCAGCCGCCGAGGTAGGCGTCGCGTACCTTGGGGTCGACCAGCAGGTTGGCGCCGCTGTCCTGCATCACGATCCGGCCGTTCTCCAGCACGTAGCCGCGGTCGGCGAGCTTCAGCGCCTGGTTGGCGTTCTGCTCGACGAGGAAGACGGTCACGCCTTCGCTGCGCAGCTGTTCGATGATGTCGAAGATCTGCTGGATGATGATCGGCGCCAGGCCCAGGGACGGCTCGTCGAGCAGCAGCAGCTTGGGCTTGCTCATCAGCGCGCGGCCGATGGCGAGCATCTGCTGTTCGCCGCCGGACATGGTGCCGCCGCGCTGGCTGAAGCGCTCCTTCAGGCGCGGGAACAGGCCCAGGACGCGCTCCATCTGCTCCTGGTAGTCACCCTTGCTGGTGAAGAAGCCACCCATCGCCAGGTTTTCCTCGACGGTCAGGCGGGCGAACACCCGGCGGCCTTCGGGGACCACCGCGATGCTCTTGCGCATGATGTGCGAGGATTCCTGGCCGACCAGTTCCTCGCCGAGGTACTTGATGCTGCCGGAGGCCGCGCGCGGCGAGCCGCAGAGGGTCATCAGCAGGGTCGACTTGCCGGCGCCGTTGGCGCCGATCAGGGTGACGATCTCGCCCTGCTGGACCTCCAGGCTGACCTCGTGCAGGGCCTGGATCTTGCCGTAGAAGGTGGAGACCTTGTCGAACTTCAGCATGGCTCAGGCCTCCCCCAGATAGGCTTTGATCACGTCCGGGTTGTCGCGGATCTGCTCCGGGGTACCGTCGGCCAGGGGCGTGCCCTGGTTGATCACGTAGATGTGGTCGGAAATGCTCATCACCAGCTTCATGTCGTGCTCGATCAGCAGCACGGTGACGCCGTGCTCGGCGCGCAGCATGGCGATCAGCGCCTTCAGGTCCTCGGTCTCGCGCGGGTTGAGGCCGGCCGCCGGCTCGTCGAGCATGAGCAGTTGCGGGCGGGTCATCATGCAGCGGGCGATTTCCAGGCGGCGCTGCTGGCCGTAGGCCAGGGTGCCGGCGGGGCGGTTGGCCACGTCCTTCAGGTTGACCACTTCCAGCCAGTGCGCGGCGTAGTCCAGCGCTTCGGCTTCGGCGCGGCGGAACCCGGGGGTCTTCAGCAGGCCGGCGAGGAAGTTGGTGTTGATGTGCCGGTGCTGGGCGACCAGCAGGTTCTCCACCGCGGTCATTTCCTTGAACAGGCGGACGTTCTGGAAGGTGCGCACCACGCCGCGGTGGGCGATCTTGTGGCCCGGCAGGCCCTGGATGGGCTCGCCGCGCAGCAGGATCTGCCCGCCGGTGGGCTGGTAGAAGCCGGTGAGGCAGTTGAACACGGTGGTCTTGCCGGCGCCGTTCGGGCCGATCATCGAGACCACCTGCTTTTCCTCGACCTTGAGCGCGACGCCGTTGACGGCCAGCAGGCCGCCGAAGCGCATGGTCAGGCCGCTTACTTCAAGAATCGGTCGACTCATTTGCGCAACTCCAGGTGCGGGCGCTGCATCGGCAGCAGGCCCTGCGGACGCCAGATCATCATCAGCACCATGATGGCGCCGAACATCAACATGCGGTATTCGCTGAAGTCACGCATCAGTTCGGGCAGCAGGATCATCACCACGGCGGCGAGGATCACCCCCAGTTGCGAGCCCATGCCGCCGAGGACGACGATGGCGAGGATGGTCGCCGACTCGATGAAGGTGAACGACTCCGGCGTCACCAGGCCCTGGCGCGCGGCGAAGAAGCTGCCGGCGAAACCGGCAAAGCAGGCGCCGAGGGTGAAGGCCGAGAGCTTGATCATGGTCGGGTTCAGGCCCAGGGCGCGGCAGGCGATCTCGTCTTCGCGCAGCGCTTCCCAGGCGCGGCCCAGCGGCATGCGCAGCAGGCGGTTGATGACGAACAGCACCAGCAGCACCAGCAGCAGCGCCACCAGGTAGAGGAACACGACCTTGTAGTTCGAGTTGTAGGCGATGCCGAAGAACTCGTGGAAGGTCTGCATGCCCTCGGGCGCGCGGCGCTCGAAGGTCAGGCCGAGCAGGGTCGGTTTCTCGATGTTGCTGATGCCGTTGGGGCCGCCGGTCAGGCCGGTGAGGTTGCGCAGCAGGACGCGGATGATCTCGCCGAAGCCCAGGGTCACGATCGCCAGGTAGTCGCCGCGCAGGCGCAGCACCGGGAAACCGAGCAGGAAGCCGAACAGCGCGGCCATGCCCCCGGCGATCGGCAGGCAGGTCCAGAAGCCCAGGCCGAAGTAGTGCGAGAGCATCGCGTAGCTGTACGCGCCCACGGCGTAGAAGCCGACGTAGCCGAGGTCGAGCAGGCCAGCCAGGCCCACCACGATGTTCAGGCCCAGGCCCAGCAGCACGTAGATCAGCACCAGGGTGGCGATGTCCACCGCCCCGCGCGAGCCCCAGAAGGGCCAGGCCAGCGCGACCAGGATCATCACGATGATGACCTTGCGCTGCACCGACGGCTGGGTCAGCGAACGGTAGAGGATGTTGTTCTCGCCCAGGTGCAGGTTGCGCGCGCCGGCGAAACTGAAACGGTCACGCACCAGTTGCCAGACGAACATGGCCACGGCGCACGCGGCGATGGTCCACAGGGTGGTGGGGCTGACGCCCTCCAACTGCAGGCCGATGCCGATGACGCTGAGTTTCAGGCCGAGGATCGGGTAGGCCACCGCCAGCACCAGCAGGGCGCTGAAGAAGGCCGTCTTGAGTCGCTTGTTCATACCTTCTCCACCTCCGGACGACCGAGCAGACCGGTGGGGCGGAACAGCAGCACGAGGACCAGCAGGCTGAAGGCCACCACGTCCTTGTACTGGTCACCGAACACGTCGGCGCCGAAGGCTTCGGCGACGCCCAGCACCAGGCCGCCGAGCATGGCGCCTGGAATGCTGCCGATGCCACCGAGCACCGCGGCGGTGAACGCCTTGATGCCGGCGAGGAAGCCGATGTTCGGGTTGATCACGCCGTACTGCAGGCCCAGCAGGACCGCGGCCACGGCCGCGAGGCTGGCGCCGATGACGAAGGTCAGGGCGATGATGTTGTTGGTGTTGATGCCCAGCAGGTTGGCCATCTTGATGTCCTCGGCGCAGGCGCGGCAGGCGCGGCCCAGGCGGGAACGGGAGATGAACAGGCTGAGGCCGTACATGGCCAGCAGGGTGACGATGAAGATCAGCACCTGCATGTAGGAGACGGTCACCCCGTAGGTGGGGTCGCCGAACACCAGGTTCCCCGGCAGCAGGTTGGGGATGGCCTTGTCCTTGGAGTCCTGGGCGAGCAGGACTTCGTTTTGCAGGAAGATCGACATGCCGATGGCGGAGATCAGCGGGATCAGCCGGTTGCTGCCGCGCAGCGGGCGGTAGGCGATCCGTTCGATGCTGTAGCCGTAGGCGCTGGTCACGATGATGGCAGCGGCGAAGGTGCAGAAGATGACGATCGGCAGACTGACGATCCCCATCATGGCCAGGCCGGTGATCACGATGAAGGCTACGTACGAGCCGATCATGTAAACCTCGCCATGGGCGAAGTTGATCATGCCGATGATGCCGTAGACCATGGTGTAGCCGATGGCGATCAGGGCATAGGTGCTGCCAACGGTAAGGCCGTTGACCAGCTGTTGCAGGTAGTGATAGAGCTCAGGCATCACCTAACTCCTCGGGCGTCGCGTGAAGCGGCGCTTGTGGCGCGACGGACCCCCGGAATACGCGGAATAAACAAAGCCCACTGCAAGCGCAGTGGGCTCTGGACTCGAACGGCGGACCTTATTTGACTTCGGTCTTGGTGCCGTCCTTGTGCCACTGGTAGACCACGAAGTTGAAGTTCTTCAGGTCGCCCTTCTCGTCGAAGGCCAGGGAACCGGTGGGAGTGTCGAAGGTGTTGCTGCGCAGGGCGGCGGCGACCTTGTCGGTGTCGGTGCTGCCGGCCTTCTTGATGCTGTCGGCGATGACCTGCACGGCGGCGTAGGCGGGGAACACGAACGGGCCGCTCGGGTCCTGGTTCTTGGCCTTGAAGGCGGCGACCAGCGCCTGGTTCTTCGGATCCTGGTCGAAGGACTTCGGCAGGGTCACGTACAGGCCTTCGGAAGCCGGGCCGGCGATGGCCGAGATTTCCTTGTTGCCGACGCCTTCGGGGCCCATGAAGCCGACCTTCAGGCCTTTCTCGGAAGTCTGGCGCAGCAGCAGGCCCAGTTCCGGGTGGTAGCCGCCGTAGTAGACGAAGTCGACGTTGGCCTGCTTCAGCTTGGCGATCAGCGAGGAGAAGTCCTTGTCGCCGGCGTTGATGCCTTCGAACATGGCGACTTTCACGCCGGCGTCTTCCAGGGTCTTCTTGACCGCGGTGGCGATGCCTTCGCCGTACTGCTGCTTGTCGTGGATGACCGCGACGACCTTCGGCTTGACGTGGCTGGCGATGAACTTGCCGGCGGTCGGGCCCTGCATGTTGTCCAGGCCGATGGTGCGGAAGATCAGCTTGTAGCCGCGGCTGGTGATGTCCGGGCTGGTGGAGGCCGGGGAAATCATCAGGATGCCTTCGTCTTCGTAGATGTCCGAAGCCGGCTGGGTGGAGCTGGAGCACAGGTGGCCAACGACGAACTTGACGCCATCGTTGACGATCTTGTTGGCAACCGCCACGGCCTGCTTGGGATCGCAGGCGTCGTCGTAGACCACGCCTTCAAGCTGCTTGCCGTCGACGCCACCGGCCTTGTTGATCTGCTCGATGGCCATCTTGGCGCCAACGAACTCCATCTCCCCGTACTGGGCGACCGCGCCGGTCACCGGGCCGGCCAGGGCGATCTTGATGGTGTCGGCGGCCATCGAATAGCTGGCGACGCCGGCCAGGGCCATGGCGGTCAACAGTTTGGAAAGACGTTGGGTACCCTTTTTCATAATGCTCCACTCTTCTTGTGTTTTCGTTCTTGTGGTCCTGTGGCCGTGGTGTGCCGGGCTTTGCGCCCTGGCGGAATCCGACGGCAACTGTACCGGTACAGTGTAGAGTGCCGCTTCGCCGCTTGAAAAGCGGGGGGCGGCGGGACGCTTTGCCCCATGTCGCAATGACGAAACAAACGTATAGAAAAACGGCGTAGTGCCAGTACCCCTCCTTTGGTCCCATCCCCCTCGCGTTCCTCCCGGGAAGCTTGCCTGGCGCCGGTCGGGCGGTATCATGGCGCCGCCTGACTTCCCGGTGAGTACCATGACTGAACAAACTAGCACCCTCTATGCCAAGCTGCTCGGCGAGACCGCCCAGATCTCCTGGCAGGAGCTGCAGCCGTTCTTCGCCCGTGGCGCCCTGCTGCGCGTGGCCGACGGCGTGGACCTGATCGAGGCGGCGCAGGCCGTGGCCGAGGACGACCGCGAGAAGGTCGCCGCCTGGCTGGCCGCGGGCAACCTGGCCAAGGTCGACGAAGCCGCCGCGCAGGACTTCCTCGACCGCGACCCGTCGCTGTGGGCGGTGGTGGTGGCGCCCTGGGTGCTGGTCCAGGAACGCGCGGAAAAAACCCCGCTGCATTGATCCGGCGCGCCTTGCAATGCGCCAGGGCGAGCTAGACTTGGCGGATCACTGCACGGAGGTACGTCATGTTCGAGCCTGGTCACCTGCATCTCCACGCCCTGCCGGGCCTTGACCAGCAGGCGCTGGATATCAACCTGTTCTACGAGATCCGCCACGACGCGGCCAACGGTGCCTACGTCCACTTCACCATGGACGGCAGCATCGACGGCAACGCGTTCAAGGAGGAGTTCGACATGCCCAAGGATCAGGCCTTCAACTTCGCCAGCGATGCCACCCGCATCGCCCAGAAGCACGGCCTGCACCCGCGGTTCGGGCCGATAGTGCGGATTCACAAGGAATACGACGCGATGTTCGAGGACATCCGCACCAAGCTGGGGACCCAGCCGGGGGACCCGATCGACCTGGACAAGGTGGTTCACGGCGGCGAGTGATCGTCTGCCTCGGTTGAACGAGAAAGCCCGGCGACCGCCGGGCTTTTTCATGACGGCCTATTAGGAACCGTAGGGGCGGGCCATGCCCGCGATCGCGCGCGTGGCGCGCTCCTACGGAGCGTTGGCGGCATCCGAAGCGCTTGGCCTCAGGCCGTCACCCAGCGCTGCCGCGCCCAGCCGCTCAGGGAGTCGACGCCGAGCACCAGCACCAGCATGGCGAGGATCACCGTCGCCGCCTGGGCCTGCTGGAACAGGCTGAGGCTGAAGTAGAGCATCTGCCCCAGGCCGCCGGCGCCGACGAAGCCCAGCACGCTGGCCATGCGGATGTTGTTTTCCCAGCGGTAGAGGATGTACGCCACCAGTTGCGGCCAGACCGCCGGCAGGGTGCCGTAGGCGAAGGCCGCGACCCGGCCGCCGCCGGCCAGGCGCACGGCTTCGGCGGGTTCCCCCGGGGTGTTCTCCAGGGCTTCGGCGAACAGCCGGCCGAGCACGCCGCCGGTGTGCAGGGCCAGGGCCAGGGTGCCGGCGTTCGGCCCGAGGCCGGCGGCCAGCACCATGAGCGCGCCCCACACCAGCTCCGGCACCGCGCGCAGGGCGTTGAGGAGGAAGCGCGCGAGGCTCTGCGCGATGGCGCCGAAGCGCCCGGCCGCCGGCAGGGCGAACAGCAGCCCGAGCAGCGCCGCCAACAGCGTGCCCAGGGCCGACATGGCCAGGGTTTCCAGGGCGCCGTAGCCGACCGCGCGCAGGTGCGTGGCGGACAGGTCGGGTGGGAAGAAGTCGCGGGCGTAGCCGGCCATCTGGCCCAGGCCCTGGGCGCTGAGCAGGCCGGCGCCATCGATATCCAGGTAGAGGAAGGACGCGACCACCGCCACCAGGAGCGCGAGGACCCAGCCCAGGGCGCGCAGCAGCGCCGCGCGGGGAGCGTTCATTCGAGCCTCCGGCGCAGGAAGCGGCTGAGCTGGTCGGCGCCCAGCACCAGCACCAGGAAGGTCAGCAGCAGGCTGGCCACTTCGCCGCCAGCGAACATGCGCAGCGACAGGTCGACCTGCTGGCCGAGCCCGCCGGCGCCGACGAAGCCCATCACCACCGAGGCGCGGATCGCGCATTCCCAGCGGTACACGGTGTAGGAAATCATCTCGGCGGCGGCCTGCGGCAGCACCCCGTAGGCGAAGGCGCCGAGCCGCGAGCCGCCGCCCAGCAGCAGCGCGCGGGTCGGGCGCGGGTCGACCGATTCGAAGATTTCCGCGTAGACCTTGCCGAGCATGCCGCCGTAGGTGATGGCGATGGCCATGACCCCGGCGGTGGCGCCCAGGCCCACGGCGCGGACGAACAGCAGCGCCCAGACGATCTCCGGGATGCTGCGCAGGACGATCAGCAGCAGCCGCACCGGCCAGCGCAGCGCCCGCGCCCACCAGGCCGGCAGGCCGCCGCGGGCCAGGGCCGAGAGCGACAGCGCGCGGGTCGCCAGCAGCGCCGCGGGGAAGGCGATCAGCCAGGCCAGGGCCATGCCGGCGGTGGCGATGGCCAGGGTTTCCAGGGTGGCGCGGCCGAGCACGGCGAGGAACTCGGCGTCGTGGGCCGGCGGCCAGAAGCCGGCGAGGAAGCCGGCCATGGTCCGCGCGTTGTCGCCTGTGAACAGGCCGGGGATGTCCAGCTCGCTCAGGCGCAGGCCGGGCCACAGCAACAGCAGGGCCAGCAGGGTCAGCAGCAGGCGCGGCAGCGCGGCGGGGTCGCGGGGTTTCAGCATCGCGGAATCTGCACCACGTGCAGCGGCTCCACCGGCGCGGAGCGTTCGCCGCCCAGCTGCTCGTTGGCATAGAGCTGGCGCAGGTCCTCCGGGGTCACCGTGGTGGCGGCCTTGTCGAAGACGATGCGACCCTCGCGGATGCCGACGATGCGCGGGAAGTGCGCCAGGGCCAGGTCCACCGCGTGCAGGCTGGCCAGCAGGGTCAGGCCGTGGGCGTCGGCCTCGCGGGTGAGCAGGCCGAGGGTGTGCCCGGCGAGCACCGGGTCCATGGCCGACACCGGCTCGTCGGCCAGCAGCAGGTGCGGGCGCTGGTACAGCGCGCGGGCGATGCCGACGCGCTGCAGCTGGCCGCCGGACAGCTGGTCGCAGCGCTGGAACAGCTTGTCGGCCAGGTCCAGGCGTTGCAGGGCGGCGCGGGCGCCGTCGATGTCCAGGGGGTAGAGCAGGCTGGCCAGGCTCTTCCACAGCGGCCACTGGCCGAGGCGGCCGGCGAGCACGGCGTTGACCACCCGCTGGCGCGGTGGCAGCGGCGGCGCCTGGTGAATCAGGCCGATGCGCGCGCGCAGGCGCTGGCGGGCCCCGGCGGTGAGCCGCCAGGGCTGTTCGCCGAGCACGTCGAGGTCGCCGCTGGCGGGGCGCAGGGCGGTGGCCAGGACGCGCAACAGGGTGGTCTTGCCGGCGCCCGAGGGGCCGATGATGGCCACCCGTTCGCCGGCCTCGACCCGCAGGTCGATGCCGGCGAGCGCGCGCTGGCCGTTGGCGTGGAGGTGCTCCACGCCGGTCAGGCGCAGGGTCACTTCAACAGGCCGGCGGCGCGGGCCGACTCCTCGATGCCCTTGTAGTTCTCCGGCTTGGTCTCGATGAAGCGGCTGGCCGCCTGCAGGTCGAGGATCGCCTTGTCGCGCGGCTTGCTCGGGTCGAGGGCGAGGAAGGCCTGCTTGATCTTCTCGGCCACGGCCGGGTCGAGGTTGCCGCGCACCGTCCAGTTGTAGTCGTAGTAGGTCGGGGTGGTGGCGAAGACCTTGACCTTGTTGGTGTCGACCTTGCCGGCGTCGACCAGCTTCTGCCACACCGAGGCGTTGAGCACGCCGGCGTCCACCTTGCCGGCCTGGACCCAGGCCACGGTGGCGTCGTGGGCGCCGGAGTAGGCCACGCGGGAGAAGAACTGCTCGGGGACGATGCCGTCCTTCTGCATGAAGTAGCGCGGCATCAGGCTGCCGGAAGTGGAGGACACCGAACCGAAGGCGAAGGTCTTGCCCTTGAGGTCCTGCAGCGACTTCACGTTGGGGTCGGCGGTGATGAACTTGCTGGTGAACTGCTGGTCCTGCTCGCGCTGCACCAGGGGGATGGCGTTGCCGGTCTTCAGGCGCGCCTGGACGAAGGTGAAACCGCCCAGCCAGGCCATGTCGAGGCGGTCGGCGGCCAGGGCCTCGACCACGCCGGCGTAGTCGGACACCGGTACGAATTTCACCGGGATGCCCAGTTGTTCCTGCAGGTATTCGCCCAGCGGCTTGAACTTGCGCAGCAGCTCGGTGGGGGCTTCGTCGGGGATCGCCGAGACCTTGAGTTCCTTCAGGGGTTCGGCCTGGGTGAAGCTGGCGGAAAGGGACAGCGCGAAGCAGGCGGCGAGCGCCAGGGTGCGTTTCAGCATGGGAGCAGTCTCCGGGTCAAAAGCGGAAAAAGCCTGGGAAGTATAGTGGCGGTCTGCCGGTGTGCGCGCAAATGCGCGCGGCAGCGGGCTCGCAGGCTCGGCGAAGCGGATGGTGGGCGGTAAGATGGCCGTCCCCGTGCCCGCCATTCTGCCCGACAGGAGTCGTCCATGTCTGCCTTGCCCTCCATCGCCTTCGCCGGCCTCGGCCTGATGGGTGTGCCCATGAGCCGCCGGCTGCTCGCCGCCGGCTACCCGCTGACGGTGTGGAACCGTTCCGCCGCCAAGCGCGAGCTGCTGGCCGGGGAGGGCGCCCGCGCGGTGGAAAGCCCCGCCGAGCTGTGCCGGGACGCCGAGGTGGTGATGCTGTGCCTGGCCGACACCGCCGCCGTGCGCGAGGTGGTGTTCGGCGCCGGCGGCATCGTCGAGGGGGCGAAGCCCGGCCAGTTGCTGGTGGACTTCTCCAGCCTGGAGCCGGCCGCCACCCGCGAGATGGCCGCCGAACTGGAAGCCCGTAGCGGCATGCGCTGGGTCGACGCGCCGGTCTCCGGCGGCACCCCTGGCGCCGAGGCTGGGACCCTGGCGATCATGGCCGGCGGCCGGGTGGACGATGTCGAGCGCGTGCGCCCGCTGCTGGCCCACCTTGGCCAGCGCCTGACGCGCATGGGCGAGGTCGGCGCCGGCCAGGTGACCAAGGTCTGCAACCAGATGATCGTCGCCTGCAACGCCCTGGTGATCGCCGAGGTGGTGGCCCTGGCGGAGAGCGCCGGGGTCGACGCCAGCCTGATCGCTCCGGCCCTGGCCGGCGGCTTCGCCGATTCGAAACCGCTGCAGATTCTCGCCCCGCAGATGGCCGAGAGCCGCTTCGAACCGATCAAGTGGCACGTGCGCACGCTGCTCAAGGACCTCGACACCGCGGTGAAGCTGTCCTGCGAGCAGGGTTCGGCGACGCCCATGAGCGGCCTGGCCGCGCAGCTGATGCGCCTGCACGGCAGCCTGGGCCACCTGGAGCACGACCCGGCCACGCTGGTCGAACAGTACCGCCGCGACCGCGGCTGAGGAGATCGCCATGCAGATCTGCGCCAACCTGTCCCTGCTGTTCACCGAACTGCCGCTGATCGAACGCGTGCGCGCCGCCGCCGAGGCCGGTTTCGCCGGGGTCGAGATCCAGTTCCCCTATGAAGTGCCGGCCGCGGCGTTGCAGGCCGAACTGCAACGCCATGGCATGTCGCTGGTGCTGTTCAACCTGCCGGCCGGCGACCTGATGCAGGGCGGCGCCGGGCTGCCCGCCGTGCCGGGGCGCGAGGCGGCCTTCGCCGACGCGCTGCGCCAGGCGCTGGACTACGCCGAGGTGGCGCGGCCACAGCGGATCAACGTGCTGGCCGGGCGCCTGGCCGAGGGCGTCGAGCGCGAGCGCGCGCTCGAACTGCTCGCCGCGCACCTGCGGCAGACCGCCGAGGCGTTCGCCGCGCGCGGCGTGCCGGTGCTGATGGAGGCGATCAACCTCCACGACATGCCCGGTTTCCTGCTCAACACCCCGCAGCAGCAGCTGGACATGCTCGAACGTGTCGGCCACGCTAACCTCGCCGCGCAGCTGGACTTCTACCACATGGCGCGCATGGGGCTGGACCTGGCGGACAGCGTGCGCCAGCTGCGCGGCCATATCGGCCATGTGCAGTTCGCCGACGCTCCGGGGCGCGGCGAGCCGGGCAGCGGCGCGCTGGACTTCGAGCCGGCGCTGGCCGCGCTGGAGGCCCAGGGCTACGCCGGCTGGCTCGGCGCCGAGTACCGTCCCGGCGGCGCCACGGCCGCCGGCCTGGGCTGGCTGTCGGCCTGGCGCGAGCGCCTGGGCGGGGCCTGAGGCGGAACACAGCAAGATTCTTGTAGGGATTTTGTGGCCAATTTGACACTTTTTTGACTAACTGATGGGTAGATTCGGCGCGCGCGCCGCGAGGGCGTGCGCCTTTCGTTTCTGCCGTGTCCCGTCAAGGAGTGCCTCGATGTCCGAGGGCAACCGTCGCCTGTTTCCGACGATCAGTTCCAGCCGCCTGATCCTGCTGTTTTCCCTGGCCCTGGTGCTGTTCTACAACTTCGCCACCTGGAAGGCCCTGGATGGGCTGGTACCGCTGCAGGGGGCGTATCGCATCGCCTTCTTCGCCTCCTTCGGGGTGTTCCTCTGGGCCGCCTTCACCCTGCTGTTGACCCTGGTGTCGTTCCGCCCGCTGCTCAAGCCGGCGCTGACCCTGGTGGCGCTGCTCTCCGCCGGCGCCGCCTATTTCATGAACAACTACGGCATCGCCATCGACACGGTGATGGTGCAGAACATCTTCGAGACCAACCCGGGCGAGGCCGCCGCGCTGTTCAGCGGCAAGCTGGTGGCCTACCTGGCGCTGCTCGGCGCGCTGCCGTCGGCGCTGATCTGGCTGCTGCCGGTGAGCTACAAGCCGTTCCTGCGCGGGCTGCTGAACAAGGTGCTGGTGGTGTTCGCCTGCGTGCTCGCGGTGGCGGTGGTAGTCGGCGGTTTCTATTCCACCTACGCGCCGATCTTCCGCCAGGAAGACAAGCTCACCCACTTCATCAACCCGACCAACTACATCTACGCCGTGACCAAGTACGGCAAGCAGCGCCTGGGTATCCGCAAGGCCGAGCTGGTGGTGCAGAAGGTCGGCGAGGACGCCGTGCAGAGCGCCCAGGCATCCCAGCGGGCGAAGAAGTCGCTGTTCGTCTTCGTGGTCGGCGAGACCGCGCGGGCCGATCACTTCTCGCTCAACGGCTACGCCCGCGAGACCAACCCGGAACTGGCCAGGCTGGATATCCTCAACTTCACCAAGGTGCATTCCTGCGGCACCTCCACCGCGGTCTCGGTGCCCTGCATGTTCTCCAAGTTCCCCCGCGAGGACTACAGCGACAAGAAGGGCAAGACCTACGAGGGCCTGCTCGACGTGCTGCAGCGCGCCGGCCTGCAGGTGCTCTGGCTGGACAACAACAGCGACTGCAAGGGCACCTGCCTGCGCGTACCGCACCGCGACATCCCGAAGAACCAGCCCGGTCCCTTCTGTGACGGCAACAACTGCCTGGACGAGGCCCTGCTGCAGGACCTGCAGGCGTACATCGATGGCCTGAAGGACAACGCCATCATCGTCCTGCACGCCGACGGCAGCCACGGCCCCGAGTACTACGACCGCTACCCGGCGAACCTGGAACGCTACAAGCCGGTGTGCCACACCAACCAGTTGGGCAGCTGCTCGACGGACGAGCTGGTGAACGTCTACGACAACACCATCCTCTACACCGACTTCTTCCTGTCCAAGGTGGTCGAGCTGCTCAAGCGCAACAGCGACAAGTACGACACCTCGATGCTCTACGTTTCCGACCACGGCGAGTCGCTGGGCGAGAACGGCATGTACCTGCACGCCGCGCCCTACGCCATCGCCCCGGAAGCGCAGATCCACGTGCCGATGGTCATGTGGTTCGGCCCCTCGACCCTGGGCGACCGTGGCATCGACCGCGCCTGCCTGGCCGGCAAGCGCGACGAGGCGGACCTGAGCCACGACAACATCTTCCACTCGGTGCTGGGCCTGCTGGACGTGCGCACGAGCCTCTACCAGCCGGGCCTGGACATCTTCCACTCGTGCCGTGGCAACGCGGTGGCGGCGGGCGAATGACGCCGATGCCGTAGCCTTCTGCTTTTCGTAGGAGCGAGGGGGACGCCTAGTCCTTGCTCGCGAACGGATTCCGTGGCGGGGCTCGTTCGCGAGCAAGCTCGCTCCTACAGGGCGCTCCAGGCGAAAAAAAGGCCGTGCGGGTCACCCCGCACGGCCTTTTTCGTTTCGTGGGTTGCGGTTACTTGTCGCGAACCAGCAGCACCGGACGGTTGCTGACCCGCAGCAGGCCTTCGGCGACACTGCCCAACATCAGCCGGCGCACACCGCGACGGCCATGGGTGCCCATGACGATCAGCTCGGACTTGGCGGCGTCCGCCTCGATCTCGATGCGCTCGGCGACTTCCTCGCTGGCGCGCTCCTGGCAGACCCGGTCGAAGGTCGCCTTGACCTTGTCGCCGACCAGCTCGCGGGCCTTGGCCAGCACGTCGTCGGCGGCCTTCAGCGCGGCTTCGCGCAGCGGTTCGGGGTTGTAGTAGACGGCGTAGTCGGGCAGATGGCGCAGCGGGCTGTCGACGATGGTGATGACCTTCAGTTCGCCGCCGGTCAGTTGTGCCAGTTTCACCGCTTCACCCAGCGCGCGGTCCGACACCGGGCTACCGTCCACTGCTACCAGAATGCGCTCGTACATGATGTGTCCCTCAATGAGTGGCTTGGTGGGAAAACTCTAGCTCTCCCCGGGGGGGATTCCCTTGCGCAGGGTCAATACTAGACGGTGAGCCTGAATATGCCGGGCCTTGTGCCAGGCGCTTCCGATACTCGCGCGCCGCCTTGTAGGAGCGCGCCGTGCGCGCGAGTCGCGGGCATGGCCCGCTCCTGCGCAGAGGAGGATTGTGGGTTTGGGCTTCGGGCATGAAAAAGGCCGCCGCGGTTTCCCGGGGCGGCCTCTTCGGCGTGGCGTGGATCAGCCGGCGACCAGCACGCGGATCGCCTCCAGGCGCAGCGAGGCCTTGTCCAGCAGGGCCAGGCTCTGGTCGCGCTGGGTGCGCAGGGCGTCCAGCTCGCTGTCGCGTACGCTGGGGTTGACCTGCTTGAGCGCGGTCAGGCGCGCCAGCTCTTCGTCGAGGCTCGCCAGCAACTGCTGGCGGGCTTTCTCGACGCGCTCGGCGTGGCGCGGGACGACCTTGGCTTCGCCGATGCTGAACTGCTTGGCCAGCACGTCGCGCTGGGCCTGGACGAACTTGTTGGCGCTGGCGCGCGGCACGCTTTCCAGCTGCTCGTGCAGGGTCTCGAAGGACACCCGCGAGGACAGCTCGTTGCCGTTGGCGTCGAGCAGGCAGCGCAGCGCCACCGGCGGCAGGAAACGGCCCAGCTGCAGCTTGCGCGGGGCCACCGCCTCGCTGACGAAGAGCATTTCCAGCAGCACGGTGCCGGGCTTGAGCGCCTTGTTCTTGATGATCGCCACCGAGGTGTTGCCCAGCGAGCCGGACAGCACCAGGTCCATGCCGCCCTGCACCATGGGGTGTTCCCAGGTGAGGAACTGCATGTCCTCGCGGGCCAGGGCCTGGGCGCGGTCGTAGGTGACGGTCACGCCTTCGTCGTCGCCCAGGGGGAAGCTGGCGTCGAGCATCTTCTCGCTGGGCTTGAGGATCAGCGCGTTCTCCGAGTGGTCCTCGCTGTCGATACCGTAGGTGTCGAACAGGCGCTCCATGTAGATCGGCAGGGCGAACTGGTCGTCCTGCTCCTCGATCGCCTCGACCAGCGCCTCGCCCTCGCCGGCGCCGCCGGAGTTGAGTTCGAGCAGGCGGTCGCGGCCGCTGTGCATTTCCGCTTCCAGGGCCTGGCGTGCGGCCTCGCCTTCCTTCAGCAGGGCGGCGAAAGCGTCGTCGTCGCCGCCGTCGAGCAGCTCCACCAGGCGCGGGCCGAAGCGGTGCTGCAGGGCGTTGCCGGTGGGGCAGGTGGCGAGGAAGGCGTTGAGCGCCTTGTCGTACCACTGGAACAGGCGCTCCTGCGGGCTGTTCTCCAGGTGCGGTACGTGGATCTGGATCTCGTGCTTCTGGCCGATCCGGTCGAGGCGGCCGATGCGTTGTTCCAGCTGGTCCGGGTGCGCCGGCAGGTCGAACAGCACCAGGTGGTGGGCGAACTGGAAGTTGCGGCCCTCGCTGCCGATTTCCGAGCAGATCAGCACCTGGGCGCCGAATTCTTCGTCGGCGAAGTAGGCCGCCGCGCGGTCGCGTTCGAGGATGCTCATGCCCTCGTGGAACACCGTGGCCGGGATGCCCGAGCGCAGGCGCAGGGCGTCTTCCAGGTCCAGCGCGGTCTCGGCGTGGGCGCAGATCACCAGCACCTTGAACTGCTTGAGCATCTTCAGGGTGTCGATCAGCCATTCCACGCGCGGGTCGAAGCGCCACCAGCGGGCGTTCTCGTCGTGGTCCTCGAGCTGCGCCTGGAAGCTGACTTCCGGGTACAGGTCGGGGTGTTCGCCGACCGGCAGCTCCATGTATTCGATCGGGTTGGCCAGCGGGTAACTGTGCAGGTGGCGCACGGGGAAGCCCTGCACCGCGGCGCGGGTGTTGCGGAACAGCACGCGGCCGGTGCCGTGGCGGTCGAGCAGTTCGCGGATCAGGCGCGCGCGGGCGTCGTCGTCACCGCTCTCGACGCTGGCCAGCAGGTCGTCGCCGGCGTCGCCGAGGAAGCCGTGGATGGCCTGGCGCGCGGCCGGCGACAGGCGGCCGTGGTCGATCAGTTCCTGCACGGCTTCGGCCACCGGGCGGTACTGGCTGCTTTCGCGGCGGAAGGCTTCCAGGTCGTGGAAGCGGTCCGGGTCGAGCAGGCGCAGGCGCGCGAAGTGGCTGTCCAGGCCGAGCTGTTCCGGGGTGGCGGTGAGCAGCAGCACGCCGGGGATGATCTGCGCCAGGGTTTCCACCAGCTGGTATTCGGCGCTGGCCTGTTCCGGGTGCCAGACCAGGTGGTGGGCCTCGTCGACCACCAGCAGGTCCCAGCCGGCGGCGCACAGGGCGTCCTGGGCGCGCTCGTCGTTGCGGATCCACTCCAGGGCGACCAGTGCCAGCTGGCTGTCCTCGAAGGGGTTGCTGGCGTCGCTCTCGGCGAAGCGCTCGCGGTCGAACAGTGCCACTTCCAGGTTGAAGCGCCGGCGCATTTCCACCAGCCACTGGTGCTGCAGGTTCTCCGGCACCAGGATGAGCACGCGGCTGGCGCGCCCGGAGAGCAGCTGGCGATGAATCACCAGGCCGGCCTCGATGGTCTTGCCCAGGCCCACTTCGTCGGCCAGCAGGACGCGCGGGGCGATGCGGTCGGCGACCTCGCGGGCGATGTGCAGCTGGTGCGCGATGGGTTGCGCGCGGGCGCCGCCCAGGCCCCACAGGGAGGACTGCAGCAGGCGGGTGCGGTGTTCCAGGGTGTGGTAGCGCAGGGCGAACCAGGGCATCGGGTCGATCTGCCCGGCGAACAGGCGGTCGCTGGCCAGGCGGAACTGGATGAAGTTCGACAGCTGGGTTTCCGGGAGAACCTTGGCTTCGTTGTGCGCGGTGATGCCGTGGTAGACCAGCAGGCCGTCGATTTCCTCGACTTCGCGCACGGTCATCTTCCAGCCTTCGAAGTGGGTCACTTCGTCGCCCGGGGCGAAGCGCACGCGGGTCAGCGGGGCGTTGCGCTCGGCGTACTGGCGGGTATCCCCGGTGGCCGGATAGAGCACGGTGAGCAGCCGTCCGTCGAGGGCGAGGATGGTCCCCAACCCCAGTTCTGCTTCACTGTCGCTGATCCAGCGTTGACCCGGTTGATACTGCGCCATGGACACCTCCCGAAAAAAGCCGGCTATGGTAACGGAAGCCGCGGCTTTCAGCGACGCCCGTTCACCCGTGGCGCACCCGACGGACGGCCGGGGGCGTGCGCGGGGCCTGCGCCGGCACCGCCCGTCCGGCGGCCGCCTTGACGCCGGCGGAGTTCCCGTGAAGTGTAGCGAGGGCCCCGTGGCCCGGCGCTTCCAGCCGACAATCTGATGCCCGTGAGGAGGCAGCGACTGCGATGATTCCGCCGATTCCCAGCGACGTGCTGCCGGTCACCGCGCAGCAGGACCCGGCGCGCGTCCGCCCGGACGTGCCTCCGGTCGCCCCGGTGGCGCCGGCCGCCGGCGAGGCGGCGGTGAGTCTGGAGCGGCGTCCGGCGGAGCTGACCCCGGAGGAGGAGTACGAGCAGCGCCGCCGTCGCCGTCAGGCGCGGGGCGAGGGCGAGCCCGAGGAGATCGCCGAGGACGAGGCCGACGACGGCCTGGGCGAGGCGCCGCGCAAGGGCATGTGGATCGACGTCGAGGTCTGAACGACGTAGTAAGCTGTTCCCCTCAGCCGCCACCGCCTGCCGCCATGCTTTTCGCCGACGCGCCCATCCACCTCGAAAACGCCGAGCTGCGCCTGCTCCCGCGCTGGGTCGACGCCGCCCGCGCCCAGGCCTGGTTCGCCGAGCTGGTCGAGCGCACGCCCTGGGAACAACCCAGCGTGCACCTGCACGGCCGCGACTACCCGGTGCCGCGCCTGGTCGCCTGGTACGGCGACGCCGAGGCCAGCTACCGCTACTCGGGGCTGGTCCACCGGCCGTTGCCGTGGACGCCGTTGCTGGCGGAAATCCGCGCGCGGGTGCAGGACGAGGTCGGCCAGCGCGTCAACGGCGTGCTGCTCAACTATTACCGCGACGGCCAGGACTCAATGGGCTGGCACAGCGACGACGAACCGGAGCTGGGGCGCAACCCCCTGGTGGCTTCGCTGAACCTCGGCGGCGCGCGGCGCTTCGACCTGCGGCGCAAGGGCGGCACGGCCATCGAGCACTCGCTGGAGCTGGAATCCGGCTGCCTGCTGGTCATGTCCGGCGCGACGCAGCATTATTGGCAGCATCAGGTGGCCAAGACGCGGCGACCGGTCGCCCCCCGCCTGAACCTGACTTTCCGCCTGGTGCACGCCTAGCCATGAGTAACGACGACAAGCTGATCGACTTCACCGCCGAGCGCGACAAGCGCATCCACGACGTCCACGAGAAGCGCCTGCAGGATGTGCGCAAGGCCTTCGAGCAGGCGCTGCCGCTGGGCAAGGCGCGCAAGAAGGGCAAGGGCAAGCCGAAGAAGCGCTGAGCTCGCGCCCCGCGACACCCCCTCCCGGCCGCTCCCCGCGGCCACGCACCGCACCCCAAACCTCGCCGAACTTGACCTGGATCAGTGATCGCAAGCCCCGTGAACCGGGGCTTTGCGGCTATTGATCCAGGTCAATATGGCGCGCCCGGCCGACGCTAATCTGAGCCCATCGACACAGACGCAAGCGAAACAGGAGGCCAACATCATGTTCATCGACGAAGTGGTTCTCGCCGGCATTGTCACCGTTGGTTTGATGATCCTGTTCTGCGGTGGCGTCGGATATTTCATCTGGAAGGACTCGCACAAGCGCGGTTGACCTTCCGGATCACAGAGCACGCAAGGCACTTGGGGCGACTTCGGTCGCCCGTTTTTTTGCCTGCGATTTTTCATCGTGAACGGCTGTGTATCCGGGTGTCGTAGGGCGCATAACCGTTCGCGGTTATCCGCCGTTGGCCGAAACACCTGCGCTCGGGAATGACGGCGGATAACGCCTGGGGGCGTTATGCGCCCTACGATTCCCCCAGCTATCAATGAAAACGCCGCTTCCCCGTGGGGGAGGCGGCGTTTTCGCTTCCGGCGCGGATCAGCCGATGGTGATCGGCGGCAGCGCCGGCAGCTCGATGTCCAGCTTCTGCTTCGGCGCCAGCACCTCGGCTTCGCCTTCCACCACCGCCTCGCCGTTCTGGTTGAGCACGCGGGTGCCGATGCGCACGCGGTTCTTCGGCAGTTTCTCGAGCACCTCCAGTTCCACGTCGAGCACGTCGCCGATCTTCACCGGGCGGGTGAAGCGCAGGTTCTGCCCCAGGTAGATGGTGCCCGGGCCGGGCAGGGTGGTGGCGATCGCCGCGCTGATCAGCGCGCCGCTGAGCATGCCGTGGGCGATGCGCTCCTTGAACAGGGTGGTGGCGGCGTAGTCGGCGTCCAGGTGGACCGGGTTGCGGTCGCCGGAGACTTCGGCGAAGAGCTGGATGTCGCGCTCGCCCACGGCGCGCTGGAAGCTGGCCTTCTGCCCGACTTCGAGCTCGGAATAGGGAACGTTCTGCACCTGGGTCATGGTCTTTCCTCGTGTCGCGCGCCGGCGGAGGGGGCTCCGTCCAGCCAGGCGATCAGGTTGTGGGTGACCTCGTCGCGGTTGCTCTCGTTGAACAACTCGTGGCGGGCCTCGGGGTAGATCTGCGTTTGGACGTCGCGAACCCCCGCCCGGGTCATCGCCTGGGCCAGGTCGCGCAGGCGCTTGCCCTGGCTCACCGGGTCGCGTTCGCCGCCGATGATCAGCAGCGGCAGGGCCTTGTCGATGCGCGCCAGGTGCTCGACCGGGGTGATGTCCTGCAGGCCGCCGAGCAGGTCCAGCCACAGCTGGTTGCTGCAGCGGAAGCCGCACAGCGGGTCGCTGATGTACTTGTCGACCTCGCGGGTGTCGCGGCTCAGCCAGTCGAACTCGGTGCGGTTGGGCTTGAACGCCTTGTTGAAGGAGCCGAAGGAGAGGAACTCGATCAGCGCGCTGCGCCCCAGCGGGCCCTGGCGCCAGCGCTCGAAGCGCGCCACCAGTTGCGCCACGCGGTACAGCGCCACGGGTTGGTAGTTGGAGCCGGAAAGCACCGCGCCCTGCAGGGTGGCGCTGTGCCGGATCAGGTAGGCGGTACCTATATAGCTGCCCATGCTGTGGCCGAGCAGCACCACCGGCAGGCCGGGATTGCGCTCGCGCACGTGCTGGTTGAGGGTCAGCAGGTCGCCGACCACCTTGCCCCAGCCGCCCTGGTCGGCGTAGTGGCCGAGGTCGCCGTGCTCGGCGCTGCGGCCGTGGCCGCGCTGGTCGATGGCGTACAGCGACCAGCCGGCGGTGTTCAGCGCCTCGCCCAGGCGGGCGTAGCGGCCGGCGTGCTCGGCCATGCCGTGGGACAGCATCACCACGCCCTTGGGCAACTCGGCGGCCCAGTGGTGGGTGTACAGCGGAGTCTGGTCGCTGGCGTTCAGCCAGTAGGCGGCGTACGGCATGGGCGGTCCTTGTGCCGGCTCGGAGTGGCGGCACTATAGCAGCGCCCGGCGGGGCGCAGAATCCCGCCGTGCTGGCGAGAGATTCACGAAACGAATGACGACGCTTGAAGTATTTGCGCGGCACTGGGCAACTGCTACTTTCCGACGAATGCCCCCGCACCGGATGCCCGAGGGAACCGGCCGGGAACAGCCTTGCAGGTAATAAAGAGGACAACAGCCAATGCAAGCGGAATTCTGGAACGACAAACGTCCGGCGGGCGTGCCCAGCCAGATCGACCTGGGTGCGTACAAGTCGGTGGTGGAAGTGTTCGAACGCTCCTGCAAGCGTTTCGCCGACCGCCCGGTGTTCAGCAACATGGGCGTGACCCTCAGCTACGCCGAACTGGACCGCCTGTCCGCCGCTTTCGCCGCCTACCTGCAGAAGCACACCGACCTCAAGCCCGGCGAGCGCATCGCCGTGCAGATGCCGAACATCCTGCAATACCCGATCGCCGTGTTCGGCGCCCTGCGCGCCGGCCTCGTGGTGGTCAACACCAACCCGCTGTACACCGCCCGCGAAATGCGCCACCAGTTCAAGGACTCGGGCGCGCGGGCGCTGGTCTACGTCAACCTGTTCGGCAAGCTGGTGCAGGAAGTGCTGCCGGACACCGGCATCGAATACCTGATCGAGGCGCAGATGGGCGACCTGCAGCCGGCCCTCAAGGGCCTGCTGGTCAACGCCGCGGTCAAGCATGTGAAGAAGATGGTTCCCGACTACCAGCTGCCGCAAGCCGTGCCCTTCAAGGAGGTACTGCGCCAGGGCCGTGGCCACGCGCTGCAGCCGGTCAAGGTCGGCCTGGAAGACATCGCCGTGCTGCAGTACACCGGCGGCACCACCGGCGTGGCCAAGGGCGCCATGCTCACCCACGGCAACCTGGTGGCGAACATGCTGCAGGTGGACGCCTGCCTGTCGCAGCACGGCCCCGACGGTCGCCGGCTGATGAACGAGGGCGGCGAGGTGATGATCGCGCCGCTGCCGCTGTACCACATCTATGCCTTCACCGCGAATTGCATGTGCATGATGCACAACGGCAACCACAACGTGCTGATCAGCAACCCGCGCGACATCCCCGGCTTCATCAAGGAGCTGAAGAAGTGGCGCTTCTCCGCGTTGCTGGGGCTGAACACCCTGTTCGTCGCGTTGATGGAACACCCGGAGTTCAAGGAGCTGGACTTCTCCAACCTCAAGGTCACCAACTCCGGCGGCACGGCGCTGGTCTCGGCCACCGCCGAGCGCTGGAAGAAGGCCACCGGCTGCACGGTGGTGGAGGGCTACGGCCTCACCGAGACCTCCCCGGTGGTCAGCACCAACCCCTACGGCGAGCTGGCGCGCCTGGGCAGCGTGGGCATCCCGGTGGTCGGCACCGCGCTCAAGGTGATCGACGACGAAGGCAACGAGCTGCCGGTGGGCGAGCGCGGCGAGCTGTGCGTGAAGGGCCCGCAGGTGATGAAGGGCTACTGGCAGCGCCCGGAGGCCACCGCCGAGGTGCTCGACGCCGAGGGCTGGCTGCGCACCGGCGACGTCGCGGTGATCGACCCGGACGGTTTCGTGCGCATCGTCGACCGCAAGAAGGACCTGATCATCGTTTCCGGCTTCAACGTCTACCCCAACGAGATCGAGGACGTGGTCATGGCCCACCCGAAAGTGGCCAACTGCGCCGCCGTCGGCGTGCCCGACGAGCGTTCCGGCGAGGCCGTGAAGCTGTTCGTCGTGGCCCGCGAGCCGGGGCTGACGGTCGACGAGCTGAAGGCCTACTGCAAGGAGAACTTCACCGGTTACAAAATACCCAAGCAGATCGTCCTCAAGGATGCCCTGCCGATGACCCCGGTGGGCAAGATCCTGCGCCGCGAGCTGCGCGAAAGCGCCTGATCGCATTCGCCGCCGCAACCTGCCGAACGGAGGCTGGTCCACTGACCAGCCTCCGTTTTTTTCGCCTCCCTTTCCCTCCGGCTCGCCTTGTCAGACAATCCAACAAGGCTGCGGCCCTTCTGGGACGGGCTTTTCCGACCGATGGTGGGTTGGTGACCGATTTACCTGCTTTTGGTCATTTTTATGACTGAGTAGGCTGTGTTTGGTGCTGGTCGCGTTTTGGCAAAGCTGCTAATCTCGGCCCGCTTTTCGCTCCCTGACTCAAGGGAAAGCGGCACAAACACAACAAAGAACCGCGTACGCGGTAACGACAAGCTGTTGCTTAGGAGTGGGCTTCCATGATCGATAATTTCTGGAAGGACAAATATCCAGCAGGTATCTCTGCCGAGATCAACGCCGACAAGTACCCGAACATCCTCGCGGTGCTCAAGGAATCCTGCCAACGCTTTGCCAACAAGCCTGCCTTCAGCAACCTTGGCAAGACCCTGACCTACGGCGAGCTGTACCAGCTTTCCGGTGACTTCGCCGCCTACCTGCAGAACAACACCGACCTGCAGCCGGGCGACCGCATCGCGGTGCAACTGCCCAACGTCCTGCAGTACCCGATCGTGGTCTTCGGCGCCATGCGCGCCGGTCTCATCGTGGTCAACACCAACCCGCTGTACACCGCGCGGGAAATGGAACACCAGTTCAACGACTCCGGCGCCAAGGCGCTGGTGTGCCTGGCCAACATGGCCCACCTGGCCGAGGAAGTGCTGCCGCGCACCGGCATCCGCCACGTGGTGATCACCGAAGTCGCCGACCTGCTGCCGCCGCTCAAGCGCCTGCTGGTCAACGCGGTGGTCAAGTACGTCAAGAAGATGGTCCCGGCCTTCCACATCGGCAACGCCGTGAAGCTCAACGACGCCCTGGCCAAGGGCCACGGCAAGAGCGTGCGCGAGGCCTCGCCGAAGGCCGGCGATGTCGCCGTGCTGCAGTACACCGGTGGCACCACCGGGGTGGCCAAGGGCGCCATGCTGACCCACCGCAACCTGGTGGCCAACATGATGCAGTGCAAGGAGCTGATGGCTTCGAACCTGCACGAAGGCTGCGAGATCCTCATCGCGCCGCTGCCGCTGTACCACATCTACGCCTTCACCTTCCATTGCATGGCGATGATGCTCACCGGCAACCACAACGTCCTGGTGACCAACCCGCGTGACCTCAACGCCTTCTCCAAGGAACTGTCGGCCTGGAAGTTCACCGGCTTCGTCGGCCTGAACACCCTGTTCGTCGGCCTGTGCAACAACGAGGCGTTCCGCAAGCTGGACTTCTCCAGCCTGAAGCTGACCCTGTCCGGCGGCATGGCCCTGCAACAGGCCGCGGCCGAGCGCTGGAAGGAAGTCACCGGTTGCTCCATCTGCGAAGGCTACGGCATGACCGAGACCAGCCCGGTGGTGTCGGTGAACCCGTTCCAGAACATCCAGATCGGCACCATCGGCATTCCGGTACCCTCGACCCTGTGCAAGGTCATCGACGACGCCGGCAACGAGCTGCCCCTGGGCGAGCGCGGCGAGCTGTGCGTGAAGGGCCCGCAGGTGATGAAGGGCTACTGGCAGCGCCAGGAAGCCACCGACGAGATCCTCGACGCCGACGGCTGGCTGCGCACCGGCGACGTGGCGATCATCCAGGACGACGGCTACATGCGCATCGTCGACCGCAAGAAGGACATGATCCTGGTCAGCGGCTTCAACGTGTACCCGAACGAGCTGGAAGACGTGCTGGCGACCCTGCCGGGCGTGCTGCAGTGCGCGGCCATCGGCGTGCCCGACGAGCGCTCCGGCGAAGTCATCAAGGTCTTCGTGGTGCCGCGTCCGGGCGTGACCCTGACCAAGGAGCAGGTGGTGCAGCACATGCACGACAACCTGACCGGCTACAAGCGCCCGAAATTCGTGGAATTCCGCGAGAGCCTGCCGACCACCAACGTCGGCAAGATCCTTCGTCGGGAATTGCGCGATGAAGAGCTAAAGAAGGCCAGGGCCTGAGCCGATAACCAAGAAACCCGCCATACGGCGGGTTTTTTGATGTTGTCGTCCCTGCCTCCGGAGGCCGCCCCCTTGATTCCCTCCCTGCGCTTGCGCGCCAAGGTCCTGAGCCTGGCGCTGATCCCCATCCTGATCCTCACCCTGGTGCTCTGCGCCGTGACCCTGGTGGCGCTGAACCGGCTATCCATGCAGCAGGAACAGCAGATCCGGCAGAGCCTGATCGAGGACCGCCAGGTCCAGCTCAAGCAGTTCGTCGACGTCGCCCTGGCGGCGGTCGGCCCGCAGTACCAGGCGGCGGCCGAAGGCGACGCCGCGGCGCGGGAAGCCGGGGTGGCCTTGCTCAAGCGCCTGGCCTACGGCAACGGCGGCTACTTCTGGGGCTACGACAGCCGCGCGGTGCGGGTCTTCCAGGGCACCACGGAAGAACGCATAGGCGAGGACTTCAGCGGCTTCCGCGACCCCAACGGGGTCTACGCCATCCGCGAGCTGGTGCGCGCCGGCCAGGACGACAGCCACTACGTGCACTACAGCTTCACCCGCCCGGGCAGCAGCGCCATCGTGCCGAAGATCGGCTACGCGCAGTACCTGCCGAAGTGGAACCTGGTGTTCGGCACCTCGCTGAACCTGGACGACATCGAGGTGGACGTGCAGAAGGCCCGCGAGCAACTGCACGAGCAGATCAACGGCCTGCTCATGCTGATGCTCGGCTCGGCCCTGGCGCTGCTGCTGGTGATCGCCCTGGTGGCGGTGCCGACCGGCAACGCCATCGTCCGCCCGCTGCTGCGGATCAAGGCCAACCTCGACGACATGGCCGCCGGCGACGGCAACCTGACCCACCGCCTGCCGGTGGAGAGCCGCGACGAGCTGGGCGAGCTGGCGCAGTCGTTCAACCGCTTCGTCGAGAAGATCCACAACCTGGTGCAGCAGGTGGCCGGCACCACCCAGCAGCTGTCCGGCCTGGTCGGCAACGTGGCGCAGCAGGCGCAGCGTTCGGAGCAGGCGATGAACGGCCAGCGCAGCGAGACCGACCAGGTGGCCACGGCGATCAACGAGATGACCGCCGCCGCCCAGGAAGTCGCGCGCAGCGCCCAGCGCGCCGCCGACGCCGCCCGCGACACCGACCGCGAGGGCCAGACGGCCAAGCGCGAGGTGGGCCTGTGCGTGGCGCAGATCAACGACCTGGCCGGCGAGGTGAGCAGCAGCAGCGAGGCCCTGGACACCCTGAGCCAGGACGTGCGCGGCATCGTCGGGGTGCTCGAGGTGATCCGCTCGATCGCCGAGCAGACCAACCTGCTGGCGCTCAACGCGGCCATCGAGGCGGCCCGCGCCGGCGAGGCGGGGCGTGGCTTCGCGGTGGTCGCCGACGAAGTGCGCGCGCTGGCCAGCCGCACCCAGCAGAGCACCGGCGAGATCCAGCAGATGATCGACCGCCTGCAATCCACCACCGCAGGCTCGGTGCAGGCCATGCAGCGCGCCAGCGAGATGGCCGGGCGCACCCGCAGCCAGGCCGACCAGGCCGGGCAGTCGCTGGACGCCATGGCCGAGCTGATCGGCACCATCAACTCGATGAACGCGCAGATCGCCAGCGCCGCCGAGGAACAGACCGCGGTGGCCGAGGAGATCAACCGCAGCGTGCACCAGATCGCCGGCGCCGTGGACCAGGTGGCCGACGACGCCATGCAGGGCGCGCGCACCGCTGGCGACCTCAGCGGCCTGGGGGAGCAACTGCACAGGCTGGTCGGCCAGTTCCGTATCTGAGCCGCGCCTGAAACCGCGCCGCCACGCATTGGGCGTGGCGACGCGGGGCGTTCCTCTGCGACAATCGCGTCTTTGCCCCCTTCCGGAACGGCCGCCGCCAGGCGCGCGGCCGCGTTCCGCATAGACGCCAGCGCAGCCGATGACCGACGTAACGCCCAGCCCCGAACAGCTCCTGCAACGCCTCGACCACGCGTTGATCCGCGACCGCCATCGCCTGCGCCGGCAGTTCCACGAACTGCGCAAGCACGCCGACGACGGCAAGCTGGCGCAGTGGGTCGAGCGCTTCCAGGCCTCCTGCGCCAAGGTCGAGGCGCGCCGCGCGAGCATCCCGCAGATTCGCTACGACGACAGCCTGCCGATCGCCGCCAAGCGCGACGAGATCAAGGCCGCCCTGCTCAAGAGCCAGGTGGTGGTGATCGCCGGCGAGACCGGCTCGGGCAAGACCACCCAGCTGCCGAAAATCTGCCTGGAGCTGGGCCGCGGCACCCACGGCCTGATCGGCCACACCCAGCCGCGCCGGCTGGCGGCGCGTAGCGTCGCCACGCGGGTCGCCGAGGAAATCGGTACGCCGCTGGGCTCGCTGGTTGGCTACCAGGTGCGCTTCGAGGACCAGAGCGACGACAGCACCCTGGTCAAGCTGATGACCGACGGCATCCTGCTGGCCGAGACCCAGCACGACCGCTACCTGGAACGCTACGACACGATCATCGTCGACGAAGCCCACGAGCGCAGCCTGAACATCGACTTCCTCCTCGGCTTCCTCAAGACCCTGCTGCCGCGCCGGCCCGACCTGAAACTGATCATCACCTCGGCGACCATCGACCTGGAGCGCTTCTCCAGGCACTTCGGCGATGCGCCGATCGTCGAGGTTTCCGGGCGCACCTACCCGGTGGACACCTGGTACCGCCCGCTGGCCGCCGAAGTGGACGAGGACGGCGAGGCGCTGTTCGACGACCTGTCCGTGGACCAGGGCATCCTCCGCGCGCTGGACGAGATCGCCGCCCACGAGCGCGATATCGGCAAGCGCCCCGGCGACGTGCTGGTGTTCCTCCCCGGCGAGCGTGAAATCCGCGACGCCGCCGACATGCTGCGCAAAGCCAACCTGCGCCACACCGAGGTGCTGCCGCTGTACGCGCGCCTGACCCCGGCGGAGCAGCAGAAAATCTTCGCGCCCATGCCGGGACGCAAGATCGTGCTGGCCACCAACGTCGCCGAAACCTCGCTGACGGTGCCGGGCATCCGCTACGTGATCGACAGCGGCACCGCGCGCATCAGCCGCTACAGCTACCGCGCCAAGGTCCAGCGGCTGCCCATCGAGGCGGTCTCGCAGGCCAGCGCCAACCAGCGCAAGGGCCGCTGCGGGCGGGTCGAGCCGGGCATCTGCGTGCGCCTGTACAGCGAAGACGACTTCAATGGCCGGCCGGCCTTCACCGACCCGGAAATCCTCCGCACCAACCTGGCGGCGGTGATCCTGCAGATGCTCCACCTGCGCCTGGGCGACATCGAGGCCTTCCCCTTCATCGAGCCGCCGGACGGCAAGGCGATCAAGGACGGCTTCACCCTGCTGCAGGAACTCTCGGCGGTGAACCGCGAGGGCCAGCTGACCCCGCTGGGCCGCCAGCTGGCGCGTCTGCCGGTGGACCCGCGGCTGGGCCGCATGCTGCTGGAAGCGGCCAACCACGGCAGCCTCGCCGAAGTGCTGACGGTAGCCAGCGCGCTCTCCGTGCAGGACCCGCGCGAGCGCCCGATCGAGCGCCAGCAGGCCGCCGACCAGGCCCACGCGCAGTGGAAGGACCCGGACTCCGACTTCGCCGCGCTGATCAACCTCTGGCGCGGCTTCGAGGAACAGCGCCAGGCGCTGGGCTCCAACGCCCTGCGCAGCTGGTGCCGGAAGAACTTCCTCAACTACCTGCGACTTCGCGAGTGGCGCGACGCGCACCGCCAGCTCACCCTGATCTGTCGCGAGTTGCAGCTGCCGTTCACCAAGCCAGAACGTGGCCCTGGTAGGAGCGAGGGGGGCGCCTCAGCCATTGCTCGCGAACAGCCCAGCGCTGCGAAACCCCTGGACAACAAGGGCCGTCAGCCCACTGTCGACAATGGTGCCAAGCAGGTTCGCGAGCAAGCTCGCTCCTACAAAAGCGGTGAGCCCGAGGCGAAGCAGCGCGACATCGACTACGCCGCCGTGCACAAGGCCATTCTCTCCGGCCTGCTCAGCCAGATCGGCCAGAAGAGCGAGGACGGCGACTACCTGGGCGCGCGCCAGCGGCGTTTCTGGGTGCACCCCTCCAGCGTGATCGGCCGCAAGAAGCCGCAGTGGATCATGGCCGCCGAACTGGTGGAGACCACCAAGCTGTTCGCGCGCATGGTGGCAAAGATCGAGCCGGACTGGCTGGAGCCGCTGGCCGCGCACCTGGTGAAGAAGAACCACCTGGAACCGCACTGGGAGAAGAAGCGCGGCCAGGTGGTGGCCTACGAGCAGGTGACCCTCTACGGGCTGATCATCGTCGGCCGCCGCGCCGTGCACTACGGCCCGATCGACCCGCCGGTGGCGCGCGAGCTGTTCATCCGCGAAGCCCTGGTGCGCGGCGAGATCAACAGCCGCGCCAAGTGCCTGAACGCCAACCGCCTGTTGCTGGAGAAGCTCGACGAGCTGGAGGCCAAGGCGCGCCGCCGCGACATCCTCGCCGACGAGGAAACCCTGTTCGGCTACTACGACGCGCGGGTGCCGGCGGACATCTACCAGACCGCCAGCTTCGAGAAGTGGTACGAGCGCGAGCACAAGCAGCAGCCCGACCTGCTGATCATGCGCGAGGAAGACGTGCTGGCCCGCGACGCCAGCGAAGTCACCGCCGGTCTCTACCCCGACCGGCTGCGCCTGGGCGAGCTGCAATTGCCGCTGACCTACCACTTCGAACCGGGCCACCCGCGCGACGGCGTGACCTTGCGCGTGCCCGCGCCGTTGCTGCCGCAACTGCCGGCCGAGCGCCTGGAATGGCTGGTGCCGGGCCTGCTGGAGGCCAAGTGCGTGGCCCTGGTGCGCAACCTGCCCAAGGCCATCCGCAAGAACTTCGTGCCGGTGCCGGACTTCGTCCGCGCCGCGCTGAGCAAGATGACCTTCGCCGAGGGCGCGCTATCCGAAGCCCTGGGCCGCGAGCTGCAACGCATGACCGGCAGCCGCGTGGCCGAGGAAGCCTGGGCCGAAGCCGAGACCCAGGTGGAAAGCCACCTGCGCATGAACATCGAAGTGGTGGACGCGCGCGGCAAGTTCCTCGGCGAAGGCCGTGACCTGACCGAGCTGACCGCGCGCTTCGCCGAAGCCAGCCAGGCCGCCCTGGCCATCCCCCAGGCCGACAAGCCGCAGAAACCGGTGGAAGCCAAGGGCTTCGCCGAAGTGGCGGAAAAGGCCCAGCAGAAGATCGCCGGGCTGTCGATGACGGTCTACCCGGCGCTGGTGGAAGAGGGCGGGGAGGTGAAGGAAAACCGCTTCCCGACCCAGGCCGAGGCCGAGTTCCAGCACCGCCGCGCGCTGCAGCGCCTGCTCCTGCAACAGCTCGCCGAGCCGGCCAAGTTCCTCCGCGGCAGGCTGCCGGGACAGACCGAGATGGGCCTGCTGTACCGCGAGCTGGGCCGCGTCGAGGCGCTGGTCGAGGACATCCTCCTGGCCAGCCTGGACAGCTGCATCCTCGACGGCGAGGCCAGCCTGCCCCGCGACGGCGCCGGCCTGGCGTCCCTCGCCGAGAAGAAACGCGGCGCCTGGAACGAACACGCCGAGCGCCTGGCGCGCCTGGTGCTGGACATCCTCAAGCTGTGGCACGGCCTGCAGAAACGCTTCAAGGGCAAGGTCGACCTGGCCATGACCGTGCCGCTCAACGACGTGAAGGGGCAACTGGCCAACCTGGTCTACCCCGGCTTCGTCCGCGACACCCCGCTGGAGTGGCTGAAGGAATACCCGCGCTACCTGAAGGCGGTGGAACAGCGCCTGGACAAGGTCGCCGGGCAGGTCCAGCGCGACCGCGTCTGGAGCGGCGAGATGGCCGGCTACTGGGACCAGTACAAGGCCCGCCAGGCCAAGCACGCCCAGGAAGGCAAACGCGACCCGGAACTGCTGCTGTACCGCTGGATGCTGGAGGAATACCGCGTATCGCTGTTCGCCCAACAGTTGGGCACCAGGGTGCCGGTGTCGGACAAGCGCCTGAGCAAGCAGTGGAGCCAGGTCGAGGCCTGACGCTGATTGCTTTTCGTAGGAGCGAGGGGGACGCCTAGTTCTTGCCCGCGAACGATTAGTGTCAGGTTCGGCTCCGGAGCGGTGTCGAAGTCCGTCCCCTCTCCCCAGCCCTCGGCTGCGCGCCCCGCCCTGAAGGGAGAGGGGGCTTGTCCGTGCCGAGAGAGGGAATGGTTTCAGCCGGAAACCTTCGGTGCTGCCGGCTAACTCCAAAACATCCCGTTCTGCCCAACGGTCCCCTCTCCCTTCAGGGAGAGGGTTAGGGAGAGGGAGCGGAGTCCCTCTCGAACATTGAAGCAGCCGGGAAACACCGTTCGCGAGCAAGCTCGCTCCTGCAGGCCCAACCTCAACCCCGCTCCGGAATCCCCAACCCCCGCTGCACCGCCGGCCGCGCCAGGAACGCCTCCAGCACCCGCTTCACGTTCGCGAAGCGCTCGAACTGCACCAGGTCGTCGGCCTCATAGAAGCCCACCAGGTTGCGCACCCAGGGGAAGATGGCGATGTCGGCAATGCCATAGTCCTTGCCCATCACCCAGTCGCGGCCTTCCAGGCGCTGGTCGAGCACCGCCAGCAGGCGCCGGGATTCCTCCACGTAGCGGTTCAGCGGGCGCTTGTCCTCGTACTCGCGGCCGGCGAATTTGTTGAAGAAGCCGATCTGGCCGAACATCGGGCCGATGCCGCCCATCTGGAACATCAGCCACTGGATCGCTTCATAGCGCCGCGCCGGGTCCTGCGGCAGCAACTGGCCGGTCTTGTCGGCCAGGTAGATGAGGATCGCGCCGGACTCGAACAGCGCCAGCGGCTGGCCGCCGGGGCCGTTGGGGTCGAGGATCGCCGGAATCTTGTTGTTCGGGTTCAGCGAGAGGAATTCCGGGCTCATCTGGTCGTTGCGCTCGAAGCTGACCAGGTGCGGCTCGTAGGCCAGGCCGGTCTCCTCCAGGGCGATCGACACCTTCACCCCGTTGGGCGTGGGCAGCGAGTACAGCTGCAGGACGTCGGGGCGGGTGGCGGGCCATTTGCGGGTGATCGGGAAGTCGGCGAGCGAAGGCATGGGGTACTCCGGTTCTGACGTCAAAAATCCCGAGCATACGCCCCTTGGCCGCCGACGGGGGAGGTGCCAGCGACGTCGCGAGCCGGTATGGTTGGCGCCTCCGATCCACCGCTCAAGGACAGCGTCATGAGCCTGCAAGGCACCTACGATGCGCAGAACATCTTCGCCCAGATCATTCGCGGCGAAGCCCCCTGCTACAAGCTGTACGAGGACGACGACGTGCTCGCCTTCCTCGACCTGTTCCCGCAGTCCCACGGCCATACCCTGGTGATCCCCAAGCGCAGCGCCGCGCGCAACATCCTCGAAGTCGACCCCGATGCCCTGTGCAAGGTGATGGGCGTGGTGCAGCGGCTGACCCGCGTGATCGTCGACGAGCTGAGCCCGGATGGCGTCCAGGTGGCCCAGTTCAACGGCGCGCCGGCCGGGCAGACGGTGTTCCATATCCACATGCACATCGTGCCGCGCTACGCCGGCCAGGGCTTGGGCATCCACGCCGCGCAGAAGGCCGACGCCGGCGAGCTGGAGCAGCTGCGGGCGCGCCTGGTGGCACGTCTCGAGGGTTGAGGCGGGAAGGGCGGGGCGGCGGGCCCCGCCGGACGTTCAGCGTTGCGCGGGAAGGATGTCGAAGCCGCTGTTGGCGTCGCTGAGGATGCGCAGTTGCGCGGTCTGCCCGGAGGTCAGGTCGACGGCCAGTTCGCGCCGCAGGTGGCCCCTGCTGCATAGCCCCGGGCCCTTGTCGTCGATGCCGATGCCGACGATGTGCTGGCCGGGCGGCAGGTGGAAGCTGGCGGATTCGCCCACGGCGATCAGCGCCGCCGGCTGGCGGTCGATCTGCAGGGCGATCATGCAGCCGCCGCCGAGGAAGCCCAGGTCGCGCGCGACCTCGACTTTCGCCGAGGCACCGTTGTCCTGCTGGAAGCCCAGCAGGCGCTCGGCGGGGACCGAATCGCTTTCCTTGGCCTGGTAGGAAGAACAGCCGGCCAGGGCCAGCAGCGACAGCGAAGCGATGAACAAGCGCATGGGCGCCCTCCGTGATTGGCATCCCCGCAAGGCTAGTCCAGGCCCGGCGAAGCTGCCGGGCGATTGGCGCGCGGCGCTGGCCGAATGTTTGACGAAATCCTTCAGTTCTTTCCGTCGGGCGACGACCGGCGGTCATCTGCGCTGGCGGGAATGGCTAGAATCGACGGCACGTGGAAGCGTCGGCGGTCCTTCCGCGCGGTGTTCCGCCGTCCGGGCGGGGCCAGGGAAAGGTAGCCATGGACAACAAGCTGGATGTGAACGCGGCGGGCGAGCCCGGGGCCGGCAGCGGCGGCCTGGACCTGGCCGACCAGCGCCTGCTGATGCGCCTGATCTTCTTCAGTACCGGCGTGACCCTGGCGGTCTTCTCGGTGTTGCAGACGCTGTCCGGCAACTACCTGCTGGCCGCGCTCGAGGCCAGCGTCTGCGCGCTGCTGTTGTGGGCCACGCGGCGCCTGAAACGGGTCGTCAACCTGACGCCGTGGATCTACGCCTACCTGCTGCCGACCTTCAGCTTCCTCGTCTACATCATCATCATGCCCGCCGCCTCGGTCACGGCCTTCGTCTGGCTGTACTTCATGCCGGTGATCGCCTACCTGATGCTCGGCGCGCGGCGCGGCTTCCTGCTCTCGGTGCCGTTCGTGGCGGTGGCCATCCTGCTCTACCTGCGCCAGCACCCGATGCGCCTGGACGCCCCGGGGATGATCGACCTGGGCAACGCGCTGATCTGCGGCGTACTGATCCTGGCCTTCGTGCACATCTACGAAACCCGCCGCGCCCAGGCCCAGCAGCAGCTGCGGCGCATGGCGCTGAGCGACGCGCTGACCGGGGTGGCCAGCCGCGAAGCCTTCCAGCGCGCGCTGCTGCGCTGCCAGGAAGAGGCCCGCGCGGGAGCCTCGCGCTGGGTGCTGGTGGTGCTCGACGTGGACCATTTCAAGACCGTCAACGACCGCTGGGGCCACGACGCCGGTGACAAGGCCCTGCAACTGATCTGCGCGCGCCTGCGCATGCACCTGCGCGCCAGCGACATGGTCGGTCGCCTGGGTGGCGAGGAGTTCGCCCTGCTGCTGCGCAACACCGGGCGCCAGGACGCCGAGCCGCTGGTGGAGCGCCTGCGCCTGGACCTGGTGGCCAACCCGCTGCTCTACCGCGGCAACTTCATCCCGCTGTCGGCCACCTTCGGCCTGGCCGAATGGCCGCGCGACGGCCAGGACATCGAGGCGCTGTACCGCTGCGCCGATCGCCGCCTCTACAGCGGCAAGGCGCTGGGGCGCAACCGCCTGGTCTGCAGCGACAGCTAGGCCGCCAGCGCGCCGGTGGCTGGAAGAGGGCTATCGCGCAAGACTCTGTGGCACCTCGGCCAAACCCGCGCGCGGACCTTGGCTATGGCCCTGCTCGGCATTTTCAATCGCCGTCCGGTACAAGGTCTGTATGCTGGAAAGCTGCGCTAAGGCAGCGGCATTTCCCGGCGAATTGCCGCATAATTCCCGACTATTCGAGCGTTGCGCCGCAACCGCCGCCGTTGGGCGGGCGAAAGCGCCGCCGCGCCAGCCGGATGGCACACTGCCTGCTCAAGCGGGCGCGTGTGCGCCGCGAACCCCTTTGCAGTGCCGGCCGATGGGCGGGCACATCGATGCCTAACCAGGCTGCCGCAGGCGGCAGCCAGCTTTCAGAAGAGGATTGACCGTGCATAAAGTCGTGATCAGCGGAACCGGTCTGTACACCCCGCCGTTCAGCATCTCCAACGATGAACTGGTGGAGTCCTACAATACCTACGTTCGCCAGTACAACGACCAGCACGCCGAAGCCATCGCCAAGGGCGAACTGGAAGCCCTCAACGAGTCCAGCTCGGCGTTCATCGAGAAAGCCTCCGGCATCAAGAGCCGCTTCGTGGTCGACAAGGAAGGCATCCTCGACCCGCAGCGCATGGTTCCGCGCATTCCCGAGCGCAGCAACGACGACTGGGGCATCCTCTGCGAGATGGCCGTGCAGGCCGCCAGGCAGGCCCTGCAGCGCGCCGGCCGCAGCGTCGAGGACATCGACGGGGTGATCGTCGCCTGCTCCAACCTGCAGCGCGCCTACCCGGCGGTGGCCATCGAGGTCCAGGCCGCCCTCGGCATCCAGGGCTTCGGCTTCGACATGAACGTGGCCTGCTCCTCGGCCACCTTCGGCATCCAGGCCGCGGTCAACAGTGTGCAGCTGGGCCAGGCCCGCGCGATCCTCATGGTCAACCCGGAAATCTGCACCGGCCACCTGAACTTCCGCGACCGCGACAGCCACTTCATCTTCGGCGACGCGGCCACTGCGGTGATCGTCGAGCGCGCCGACCAGGCCACCAGCAAGCACCAGTTCGAAGTGGTCAGCACCAAGCTGCTGACCCAGTTCTCCAACAACATCCGCAACAACTTCGGCTTCCTCAACCGCGCCGCGGAAGAGGGCATCGGCCAGCGCGACAAGCTGTTCGTCCAGGAAGGCCGCAAGGTGTTCAAGGACGTCTGCCCGATGGTCGCCGAACTGATCGGCGAGCACCTGGCGCAGAACGCCATCCCGGTCGCCGAGGTCCAGCGTTTCTGGCTGCACCAGGCCAACCTGAACATGAACCTGCTGATCACCCGCAAGCTGCTCGGCCGCGACGCCGAGGCCCACGAGGCGCCGGTGATCCTCGACACCTACGCCAACACCAGTTCGGCCGGCTCGGTGATCGCCCTGCACAAGCATCAGGACGACCTGGCACCCGGCAGCGTCGGCGTGCTCAGCTCCTTCGGCGCCGGCTACTCCATCGGCAGCGTGATCCTGCGCAAGCTCTGATTGGTGGGCGCCACCGACGATGAGCTGCTGGCGCGCCTGCGCGCCGGCGAGGAAGCGGCCTTCGCCGAGATGGTCGCGACCTACCAGGGCGCCATGCGCGCCGTGGCCCGCGCCATCGTCGGCGCCAGCCAGGCCGACGAAGTGGTGCAGGACGCCTGGCTCGCCGTGGTGCGCCACCTGGACGGCTTCCAGGGCCGCTCCAGCCTCAAGACCTGGCTGCTGACCGTCACCGCCAACACCGCGAAGAGCCGCCTGCGCCAGGCGCGCCGGGAAGTCTCCCTGGACGACCTGCCGGCGCCCCACGGCAGCGTCGACGACAGCCGCTTCGCCGTCGACGGCCACTGGAGCGCCGCGCCCCTGGCCTGGCACGAGGACTCGCCCGAAGCCCTGCTGGCCGAGGACGAGTTGCGCGAATGCCTGGAGAAGACCCTGCTCAGCCTGTCGGAGATGCAGCGCAGCGTGATCCTGCTGCGCGAACGCCAGGGCCTGGAATTGCAGGAGATCTGTAATCTGCTGGAGCTTTCGCTCTCCAATGTCAGGGTGCTGCTGCATCGCGGGCGGCTGAAGCTGTTCGCCACCCTGGAGCATTTCGAGGAGACCGGCCAATGCTGACCTGCAAGGAGCTGGTGGCCCTGTCCAGCGACCTGCTGGACAGCCAGCTGGGCCTGCGCGAGAACCTGGCGGTGCGCCGCCACCTGCTGCTGTGCCGCAACTGCCGGCGCTTCATCCGCCAGATGCGCCTGACCCAGGCGACCGTGCGCCAGCTGCCGGAAGACCGCGACGCCGGCCTGGACCTGCTCGCCGCGCGGCTCGCCGAGCTGCGCCGGGACCATTCGCGACGCTGAGCGCCACGCCGGTCAGCGCTACCTGGACGTGCCGCAGCCGTAGGGCGAATAACCGTTCGCGGTTATCCGCCGCTGCCGATGGCGGATAACGCCTGGGGCGTTATGCGCCCTACGAGGGCCGTGCGGAAGCCACTCAGGCCCCGACCTGGCTCGCGTTCCACGCCTCCAGCCCACCGGACAGCGCCCAGGCCTGCGGGTAGCCCTGCTTGCGCAGGCGCTCGGCGAGCATCGCGGCGGACAGCTCGTTGGGACAGGCGCAATAGATGACCACGTCGGCCGCGCCCAGGCGGTCTTTCAGGGTGTCCAGCGGCGCGTCCAGCAGCACCGGGATGGAACCGGGGATGCCATCCTCACCGGCGTCCGCGCGCACGTCGAGGATCAGCGGCGTTTCGCCCTGGTCCAGGCGTTCGCGCAGTTCCTCGACGCTGATCCGCGGCACCCGCGCGGTGCGCCGCAGCAAGCTGAAGCGCTGCCACAGGCGCCAGGCGATGAACAGCGCGAAGGCGCCGAGCACCACCAGCAGGCCGCGCGCCGCGTAGTCGCGGAGCCAGCCCAGCAGGCTGTCCACGGTGTCGGCGAAGATCGCCCCGAGCAGCAACGCCGAACCCACCCACAGCGCCGAGCCGGCCAGGTCGTAGCCGAGGAAGCGGCGCATGGGCGTGCCGGTCATCCCGGCCAGGCTGGTGGACAGCGCGCCGGCGCCGGGCAGGAACTTGCTGATCAGCAGCGCCCGCGGGCCGATGCGCAGGTACAGGCCCTGGCTCTGGCGGATGCAACTGTCGCGCGACAGCGACACCTTGCAGATGCTGCGCAGCAGGAAGCCGCCGTAGCGCTGCCCGGCCAGGTACCAGGCGCAGTCGGCGATCAGGCAGGCCAGGGTGGCCACCGCCAGCGCCTCGCCCAGGGACACCCCGTGGCCCTGCATGGCCAGCGCGCCGGCGACGATCAGCGCCGGGTAGGCGGGAATCGGCAGGCCCAGCTGTTCCAGCAGCACGTTGAGGAAGAGCAGGGCGGGGCCGTAGCGTTCGATCAGGGGTTGCAGTTCGTGCATGGGGTGGCCGGGCAACGGAGGGGAAGGCGACAGCATACTGCCGCCCATCCGGTGCGTCAGTCCCCTCTGAAGGCCACGGCTGTCGGGCGGTGACCGCGTAGTCGAAGTTTTCGGAAAAGTTCAGCTGTAACAAAAAGTTTATATATGTGCCGCTGATCTGAAATAACCCCCCGCCAAGATTCCCCGCAACACATAAGAGCCGCCACAACGGCTGCGCGAGACCATGGGGGCCGCGCCCCAAGCCAGGCGCTCAGCGTGTTCAACGCTTAAAACACCATAAGGGGAATCCTGATGATCCGTAAGAACTACGCCGGTTTTGCCATGGGCGGGCTGGCGCAGGCCGTGCTCGGCGCCAGCATTGTCGTACCCGCAGTCGCTCACGCCGACTTCATTTCGGACAGCAAGGCAAACGTTGAACTTCGCAACTTCTACTTCAACCGCGACTTCCGCAGCTCCACCCAGGCGCAGCAGAGCAAGCAGGAAGAGTGGGGCCAGGGCTTCATCCTGAAGTTCGAATCGGGTTACACCGAAGGCACCGTGGGCGTGGGCGTGGACGCCATCGCCGCGCTGGGCCTGAAGCTCGATTCCAGCCCGGACCGTACCGGCACCGGCCTGCTGCCGAAGACCGCCAGCGGCGACGCCCCGGACGACTTCAGCAAGGGCGGCGGCACCGCCAAGTTCCGCTACGAGAAGAACGTGCTGAAAGTCGGCACCCTGATGCCGAAGCTGCCGGTCATCGTGCCCAACGACAGCCGCCTGCTGCCGCAACTCTTCGTGGGTACCGGGTTCAACTCGACCCAGATCGACGGCCTGAACTTCGACGCCGGTCGCCTGAACCAGACCAACCGTCGCGATTCCTCCGACTACGAGGAAATGACCGTCACCACCGGCGGCAAGAAGAACATCACCACCACCAAGGGCCTGACCACCAACGAGTTCAACTACGCTGGCGGCACCTACAACTGGACCAAGAACTTCAGCACCGGTTACCACTACGGCCAGCTGGACGACTTCTACAAGCAGCACTACCTGACCCTGGGCTGGACTCTGCCGATCGCCGACGGCCAGTCGCTGAAATCCGACGTGCGCTGGGCGCGCTCCAAGGATGACGGCGGCAGCAACATCGACAACAAGGCGTTCAACGCCATGGTCACCTACAACCTGGGCTACCACGCCTTCGGCCTGGGCTACCAGAAGATGAGCGGCGACACCGGCTTCGCCTACATCAACGGCACCGACCCGTTCCTGGTCAACTACATCCAGATCCTGGACTTCGCCAACAAGGACGAGAAGTCCTGGCAGGCCCGCTACGACTACAACTTCGCCGGCATCGGCATTCCCGGCCTGACCTTCATGACCCGCTACGTGAAGGGCGACAACATCGACCAGCTGAAAGTCGGCGCGGACGATGGCAAGGAATGGGAACGCGACACCGACATCGCCTACGTCTTCCAGGAAGGCGCGCTGAAGGGCTTCGGCATCAAATGGCGTAACGCGACCACCCGCAGCAACTTCGCGCAGAACAGCGCCTCGTCGAACTACGCCGACGAGAACCGCCTGATCCTCAGCTACACCATGCCGCTGTGGTAACAGCTGCATGACGAGGGGCCGCCCGGCGCGGCCCCGCGTCAGGGAAGACGCCACTCCTATTGGTTTGAGCCCCGCCTTTTGGCGGGGCTTTTTTTATTCGCGAGCGCGGCGGCGGGGCTGATCGAAAGGGTCAATCGAGCCTGAGCGAAGGCGTCATTGAGGCGCGGGGGCGGCGCCACCTAACCTGCCGGCACCTCCACTGCCCAGGATCGTCCGCCATGCAGCGCATACATTTCGAGACCGAACACAACCTGTTCCGCGATGCCTTCGGCGCCTTCCTCGCCAAGGAAGTGGTGCCGCACCAGGAGGCCTGGGAAGAGGCCGGGGTGGTGGACCGCAGCGTCTGGCTGAAGGCCGGCGAGCAGGGCTTCCTGCTGCCCTGGGCCGACGAGGAGTACGGCGGCGCCGGGCTGAAGGACTTCCGCTACGAGCAGATCATGTGCGAGGAGCTGGCGCGCATCAACGAGCCGGGCTTCATGATCCCGCTGCACTCGGCGCTGTGCGGGCCCTACATCGCCGAGTACGGCAACGCCGAGCAGAAGGCGCGCTTCCTGCCGGGGATCATCCGTGGCGAGACCATCCTCGCGGTGGCCATGACCGAACCCTCCGCCGGCTCCGACCTGGCCGGCATGCGCACCACCGCCGTGGACAAGGGCGACCACTACGTCCTCAACGGTTCCAAGGTGTTCATCTCCAATGGCCTGCTGGCCGACCTGGTGATAGTCGCGGCCAAGACCGACCCGAACAACAAGCACGCCATGGGCCTGTTCCTGGTCGAGCGCGGCATGCCCGGCTTCGAGCGCGGGCGCAACCTGAAGAAGCTCGGCATGAAGAGCCAGGACACCGCCGAACTGTTCTTCAACGACGTGAAGGTGCCCAAGGAGAACCTGCTGGGCGACGCCAAGGGCGGCTTCTACTACCTGATGAACATGCTCGCCCAGGAACGCCTGACCAACGCCTGTGGCGCGGTGGCCGGGGCCGAGGCGGCGCTGCAGGCGACCCTCGACTACGTGAAGGAGCGCAAGGCCTTCGACCGGCCCATCGCGCACTTCCAGAACACCCGCTTCAAGCTCGCCGAGATGCGCACCCAGGTCGACGTGGCCCAGGTATTCACCGACCGTTGCGTGATGGACCACAACCAGAAGAAGCTCAGCCCCGAGGTGGCCGCCGAAGCCAAGCTGTTCACCACCGAACTGCTCGGCAAGGTGGTCGACGAAGGCGTGCAACTGCACGGCGGCTGGGGTTACATGTGGGAATACCCGATCTGCCGGATGTACGCCAACGCGCGCATCCAGCGCATCTTCGCCGGCACTTCGGAGATCATGAAGGAAATCATCAGCCGCGGCATGAAGCTCTGAGGCGCGCCGCGTCGCTACCGGACAGACAGGAGTTCCCATGACAGGCCCGCTCGCCTCGCTGAAGATCCTCGATTTCTCCACCCTGCTGCCGGGGCCCTTCGCCTCGTTGCTGCTGGCCGACATGGGTGCCCAGGTGCTGCGCGTGGAATCGCCCACGCGCATGGACCTGGTACGCGTGCTGCCGCCCCACGACGAGGGCGTCTCGGCCAGCCACGCCTACCTGAATCGCAACAAGCGCAGCATCGCCCTGGACCTCAAGCGCCCCGAGGCGGTGGAGGTGGTGAAGCAACTGGTGGGCGAGTACGACATCGTCCTCGAGCAGTTCCGCCCGGGCGTCATGGACAAGCTGGGCGTCGGCTACGAGGCGCTGAAGGCGATCAACCCGAAGCTGATCTACGTCTCCATCACCGGCTACGGCCAGACCGGCCCGTATCGCGACCGCGCCGGCCACGACATCAACTACCTGGCCCTGGCCGGGGTGGCCAGCTACACCGGCCGCCGCGACACCGGCCCGCTGCCGCTGGGCGTGCAACTGGCCGACCTCGGTGGCGGCTCGCTGCACGGGGTGATGGGCCTGCTGGCCGCGGTGATCCACCGCCAGCAGACCGGCGAGGGCCAGCAGGTGGATGTGAGCATGACCGACTGCGCCTTCAGCCTGAACGGCATGGCCGGCGCCGGCTACCTGGCCTGCGGGGTGGAGCCGGACATGGAGACCCAGGCGCTGAACGGCGGCAGCTTCTACGACTACTACCGCACCCGCGACGGCCGCTGGTTCTCGGTGGGCAGCCTGGAGCCACAGTTCATGCAGCAGTTCTGCGCCGCCATCGGCCGCCCGGAACTGGCCGCGCGCGGGCTGTCGCCCAAGGCGGAAGAGCAGCGGCTGCTCAAGCGCGAGATCGCCATGGAGTTCGAGAAACGCGACTTCGCCGACTGGCGCGAGCGCTTCGCCGCGGTGGACGCCTGCGTGGAACCCATGCTGCCGCTGTCCGAGGCGGTGCAGCACCCGCAGATCCAGGCGCGCGGCCTGGTCACCGAGGTGCCCCGTGGCGACGGCCGCAGCCAGCGGCAGATGGCCTGTCCGATCCGTTTCTCGGCCGGTCTGCCGGAGCCCCGGCACATTGGCGTGGCGGCGGGTGCGCACAGCGCGGAGGTATTGGCGGAACTGGGCTACAGCGACGAGCAGGTGAGCGCGCTCAGGGCCGCGAAGGTGATCGCCTGAGGCAGCTTACTCGCGCACCACTTCGCCGCTGAATACCAGCGTGGTGCGGCAGCGCCGGCAGTAGTAGCGGCGGCCCTGGGCGACCAGGTTGTGGCGCTGGGCGGAGAAGGGGAAGTCCGGGTTCTCGTCGCAGCGGCAGCGGTAGATGTAGCGCGTGGCGCGGCGGCGCTTGATCTCGTAGGTGTGGCAGCGGTCCGGCGGCAGGCCATAGACGCCGCGCATGATCAGCTGCCACTCCTCGCCATGCGGGCGGATGCGCGGGCCGAACAACTGGTGGGCGATCAGGTGCGCCACTTCGTGGGCGACGGTCTGCTTGAGGAAGTGTTCGTGGTTTTCGCGATAGAGCTGGGGGTTGAAGCGCAGCAGGTTCTCGTCCAGGTGCGCCACCCCGGCTTTCTGCCCGCGCAGGCGGAAGCTCACCTCCGGGCGCGGGAAGCGGCGCTGGAAGAAGCCTTCGGCCATCTGGTAGCAGGCTTCGACGCGGGCGTTGAGCTGTTCGGGCATACAGTATTTTCTCCGGCGGCTGCCGATTATGCCGGAGCCGCAGGCATTCTGCAGGCCGCTCGTCCGCCATGCAGTTTCGGGCAAGCGCTGCGCAGTTTCAGGCAAGGCTTCGCGGGGAGGGGGCCTGACCGTAGGAGCGCGCCATGCGCGCGATCGCGGGCATGGCCCGCTCCTACGCGGGGTTGAATCGGTTGTCTTCGCGGGCGCGCCCGCCTTTCGCAGCCCCAACGAAAACCGGGCCACTGGGGCCCGGTCTGCATTCGGTTGTCGAGGGTCAGGTGTATTCCGGGCCCACGCCGCTGCCCCAGAGAATCACCGACAGCGCCATCATCGCCACCAGCACCACCAGGCCCACCGCCAGCACCGAGCTGGAGAACAGGAAGCCTTCGTCCTTGGGAATGCTCATGAAGGCCGGAATCCCCACATAGAGCAGGTAGACCGTGTAGCAGATGGCCGCGGTGCCGATGATCATGCCCAGCCACAGGTGCGGGTAGAGCGCGGCCACGCCACCGATGAACAGCGGGGTCGCCGTGTAGGCAGCGAACACGATGCACTGGGTCATGCTTGGGGTGGCGTCGTAGGTACGCGCCATCCAGTGGATGAAGGCGCCCATCACGGCGACGCCGGCGAGCATGGCGATGTAGGTGAGTATCGTCAGCTGGATCGCGCTGGCGGGTGTCAGCTTGACCGGTCCTCCGCCACCCAGCACCCAACCCACCTGGGTGGTGCCTACGTAGGCGCAGATGACCGGGATGGCAGCCAAAATCAGCACATGGGTCAGATACATGTGGCTGATGCTTTCTTCCTCGCCGCGGATTTCCTGCCATTCCTGATCGGGATGGGTGAAGAGCCCCCACACATGATGGATCATCTCGGCAACCTCCTCGTTATTATGCGAGCCGCCTCCCAGCGCCGCGCCGGGGACGCGTGGACAGCGTCAACCGGTGCCCGTCAGACTCGTGCGACTCTGTGTCGCAGTATAGGAAAGCCCTGGAGGCCACGTCCCGCGTGGGGTTAGAGCAAATCGGAGCTTCATGGGCGGCTGTAATAGCGCTCCAGAATTTCCATCGCCTTGTTGATCGACTGCAAACGCGTGGTGCTGCCGCCGCGATCCGGGTGGTGCAGGCTGACCAGCTGGCGGTAGCGCAGCTTGATCAGCGCGTAGTCCACCGGGCCGTCCTCCAGCTCGAACAGGGCCAGCGCGGCGGCCTTCTCGCCGTCGCCCTGCATGCGCGTCCAGAAGCTTTCCAAAAGCTTCTCCACGTCGCGCTCGGTGGTGTCGCGCAGGTTGCTCTCGTCCAGGTAATAGGCGCGCAGCGGGTCGCTCTCCACCAGGCCGGGCGCGCCGGGCTGCCAGGGCAGCAGGCCGATCTGCAGCGGGCCGATCTGCAGGTAGCCGCTCTGCTCGGCGCACAGTTGGTCGCGCAAGCGGTAGAGGGCGTTGAACACCAGGAAGTGGGTGCGGAACAGCACCAGCTTGTCGATCAGCGGCAGGTGCGGCACGTGGGTGGAGTGGCGCGCCTTCAATTGCTGGATCAACTGGTACTCGGAAAGGCCTTCGGGCGCGGCGCGCAGCAGTTCGAGCAGCTGCCCGGCGAGGTCGAGGCGGGCGTCGAGGTCGGGGGTCATAGGCCTCAGCCTAGCATCAGCCTACGGATGGGGCTGGGGTACGCGTCGCTTTGCGCGTAAAATGCCCAGCTTTTCGTCTTACCCCGGATTCCACAGCACCATGGCCAGCACCCTTTCGGTCAACCAGAACAAACTGCAGAAGCGCCTGCGTCGCCAGGTTGGCGAAGCCATCGCCGATTTCAACATGATCGAAGACGGCGACAAGGTGATGGTCTGCCTGTCCGGCGGCAAGGACAGCTACACCATGCTCGACGTCCTGCTGTACCTGCAGAAGGTCGCGCCGATCCAGTTCGAGATCGTCGCCGTGAACATGGACCAGAAGCAGCCGGGCTTTCCCGAGCACGTGCTGCCCGCCTACCTGGAATCCATCGGCGTGCAGTACCACATCATCGAGAAGGACACCTACTCGGTGGTGAAGGAGAAGATCCCGGAGGGCAAGACCACCTGCTCGCTGTGCTCGCGCCTGCGCCGCGGCACCCTCTACACCTACGCCGACGAGATCGGCGCGACCAAGATGGCGCTGGGGCACCACCGCGACGACATCCTGGAAACCTTCTTCCTCAACATGTTCTACGGCGGCACCCTCAAGGCCATGCCGCCCAAGCTGCTCTCCGACGACGGCCGCAACGTGGTGATCCGCCCGCTGGCCTACTGCAACGAGAAGGACATCGAGGCCTACTCGGTGCTCAAGGAATTCCCGATCATCCCGTGCAACCTCTGCGGCTCGCAGGAGAACCTGCAGCGCCAGGTGGTCAAGGAGATGCTGCTGGAGTGGGAGCGCAAGACGCCGGGCCGCGTCGAAATCATGTTCCGCGCCCTGCAGAACGTGGTGCCCTCGCAACTGGCCGACCGCAACCTGTTCGACTTCGCCAGCCTGCGCATCGACGACAACGCCACGCCGCGCTTCCTCGACGTGATGAACCTGTAATAAAGGAAGGGCGATGCGCGACTACCAATGGCTGTACGAATACTGCCTGAACCGCTTCGGCTCGGTGGCGGCCCTGGAGGCGCGCCTGCCGCAGCCGAAAAGCCCGGCCGAGCTGGCCGCGCTGGGTGACGACCGCTACCTGTCGCTGCTCAGCCTGCGGATCTTCCGCGCCGGCCTCAAGCACAGCCTGGTGGACGCCAAGTGGCCGGCCTTCGAGGAGGTGTTCTTCGGCTTCGACCCGGAGAAGGTCGTGCTGATGGGCGGCGAGCGCCTGGAAAATCTCATGCAGGACGCCCGCCTGATCCGCCACCTGGGCAAGCTCAAGAGCGTGCCGCGCAACGCCCAGATGGTCCTCGACGTCGCCCGCGAGTACGGTAGCTTCGGCAAGCTGCTGGCGGACTGGCCGGTGACCGACATCGTTGGCCTGTGGAAGCTGCTGGCCAAGCGCGGCAACCAGCTCGGCGGGCTGTCGGCGCCGCGCTTCCTGCGCATGGCCGGCAAGGACACCTTCATCCCCACCGACGACATGGTCGCCGCGCTCAAGGCGCAGGAAATCATCGACAAGGCGCCGACCAGCCAGAAGGACCTCGCCGCCGTGCAGGCCGCCTTCAACGCCTGGCACGAACAGAGCGGCCGACCGCTGTGCCAGCTCTCGGTGATGCTGGCGCACACGGTCAACCACTGACGGGCCGTCAGAAACGCAGGGACATGCAGCTGACGCCGCCGTCGATCTTGCGGTACTCGGAGCTGTCGACCTCGATCACCTGGTAGCCCAGCGCGGCGATCCTGTCCCGCGTGCGCGGGTAGCCGGCCGGCATGATCACCCGGCCGTTGACCCAGATGCAGTTCGCCGCGTAGGCCTCTTCCTCGGGTATCTCGATGATGTTCAGGTGCTGGAATTCCGGCTTGTCGACGAACTCGCCGGCGGCCAGCAGGTTGCCGTTCTCCAGGTAGGCCAAGCCGGTCTTCAGGTGCAGCACCTTCTCCAGGCGCACCACCGAACCCGTGAAACCGTGCTTCTCGAGGAGGGCGATCATCTGCCGCGCGCCCTCGGCGTTGGTGCGTGCCGACTCGCCTATATAGAAGTGCTCGCCGACCATCATGATGTCGCCGGCTTCCACGGTGCCGGGCGCCTCGATGCGTTCGACGCGGCCGGGGTAGAAGCGCTGGATGGTCTCCTCGATGATCGCCGTCTCGCCGCGCCGCGACTCCGCGCCCGGGCGGGTGATGATCGCGCAGCGCGAGGTGCAGAGCACCGGGTCCTCGACGAACACCGAGTCGGGGAAGTCCTCGTCCGGCGGCAGCAGGGTGATGTCGACCTCGCAGGTCTGCAGGGCGCGAATGTAGGCGTTGTGCTGGTCGAGGGCCTTGGCGTAGTCCGGTTTGCCGAGATGGGCGGAGGTCAGGCCGTCGATCAGCGAGCGGGCGGGGGTGCGGGCGATGATGTGCTTGAACATGCTGGTTTCTCTTGCGGGGTATGCGCAGGACGGTGCAAGTCACGCGCCAGGCCGGGGCGTGCCTCTGGCCGGGGAGGGCGCCCGTGGAATCGGGGCCTGGCGGGCTCCGGCCGGTCATCGAGGATGAAGGACGTTGGCGGCTTTCGTCGAAATTGCGACAATCGTCGAAGTTAAGACAAAGCTGAAGGACTGGGCTGGCCATGAATCCTGTCGATGAATCGTCGCAAGACCCGGCTGACGGTGAGCTTGCGTGGCTGGTGCGTTGCCTGCGGCCGATTTTCGACGGACTGCGGCAACCGGTCACGGTGGTCGATCCCGCCGGCCGCTTCGTCTACTACAACCAGGCCAGCGGCGCGCTGGACGGCCTCGATCCGCAACAGGTACTGGGCATGCACGTGCTGGAAAGCGCGCCCTGGTTGAGCGCGGAGCAGAGCACCTTGCTGCGCTGCCTGGCGGACGGGCGTCCGTCCTTCGACACCGTGCAGGCCTACGTCGGTGCCGGCGGCGAACTGTTGCAGTACCGCCATCGGGCGATCCCGCTGCACGGCCGGGGCGGCGAGCTGGTCGGTGCGATGGAGCTGGGCGAAGTGGTGGCCGATAAGCCGGCGTCCGCCGGCGAGGCGGAGGGCCCGAGCATTCCCAGCGGCGATCCCGGTATGCTGCAGCAGCTGCGGCGGCTGGATGTCTTCGCCGCCACCGAGCTGCCATTGCTGATCCATGGCGAAACCGGCACCGGCAAGGAACTCTTCGCCCGCCGTGCCCACACCCTGAGCCCCCGGCGCGCCGGGCCGCTGATCAGCCTGAATTGCGCGGCCATCCCGGAGACCCTGCTGGAAAGCACTCTGTTCGGCACCACGCGGGGCGCGTTCACCGGCGCGGAGAACCGCAAGGGCATGTTCGCCATGGCCGAAGGCGGCAGCCTGTTCCTCGACGAAATCAACTCCATGCCCCTGGCGCTGCAGAGCAAGCTGCTGCGGGTGTTGCAGGACGGCAGCTACCTGCCGCTGGGTAGCCTGAACGCCCAGCGCGCCGACGTTCGCCTGATCGCGGCGAGCAACCAGGCGCCGCGCCAGGCGATCGCCGCCGGTCGCCTGCGCGAAGACCTCTACTACCGGCTCAACGTCGCCTGCCTGAGCATTCCGCCGCTGCGCGAGCGGCCGGGCGACGTGGAGCTGTTGGCGCGGTTGTTCGTCCGGCGCGACGCGGCCAACCTCAACCCACGCATCACCAGTCTGGGGCCGGCGGCCCTGGCGCGCCTGCGCGAATGCGCCTGGCCGGGCAACGTCCGCCAGCTGGAAAACGTGATCCGCCGCAGCCTGCTCCTGCACGTCGGCGACGAGGCGGTGCTCGACACGCTGGTGTTCGCCGACGACGAGGACGGTACTCCCGTCGCCGAGCCTTCATCCTCGGCAGCCGGGAGCCTGCGCGAAAGGCTGGCGGAGCAGGAGCGCAAGCTGATACATGAGGCGTTGCACGAAGCGCGCGGCAACCTTTCCCTGGCCGCCGCGCGCCTGGACATACCCCGCACGACCCTGCTCGGCCGCCTGCGCCGCCTGGGGCTGCCGACACCCCGCGAGAATCGCTCGTTCACCTGACAGGAGCCCGCCATGGATACGCCCTTCGCCGAACTCGCCGACGCCCTGCAGCGGGCCGAACGCATCCTGGTCATCACCGGCGCGGGCCTTTCCGCCGACTCCGGCATGCCCACCTATCGCGGCCTGGGCGGGTTGTACAACGGCGTGACCGAGGAGGGCATCCCCATCGAGGCGGCCATCTCCGGGTCGATGCTGCGGCGCGATCCGGCATTGTGCTGGAAGTATCTGGCCCAGCTTGGCCGCGCGTGCCTGGCCGCCGCGCCCAACGCCGGCCACGAGGCTATCGCCGAACTGCAGAGGCTCAAGCCGGGCTGCTGGGTGCTGACGCAGAACATCGACGGTTTCCACCGGCGCGCCGGCTCGCCGGCCGAGAGGCTGATCGAGATCCACGGCGAATTGCAGCCGCTGTACTGCCAGTCGTGCGGCGTGCAGAGCGATGAACTGGAGGAGCACCTGCTGCGTCCGCTGCCGCCGCGTTGCGCGAGCTGCGGCGGTGTGTTGCGGCCACCGGTGGTGCTGTTCGAGGAGATGCTGCCGGAGGAGGCGATCGATAGCCTCTACCACGAAGTGCGCAAGGGGTTCGATGTGGTGATGCTGGTGGGCACCACCGCGAGTTTCCCCTATATTGTCGAGCCCGCCTTGCGCGCCCGCGCCGCCGGTGGCTTCGTGGCCGAAGTCAATCCGGCGCTGACCGACCTCAGCCCGCTGGTCGATGCGAGAATTGTTGGTCGAGCCTTAGACATTTTGCCGCGTCTGATAAGTCACATTTCTCGATAAAAAACTTGCATCACCTCGATTGAGCGGGCACATTAGCGCGCTAATGGAACTAATGAGACACGGTCGTGCCCATGCTTAAACGCTTCGCACCCCTCGTGCCCATGAGTTTCGTCTTGCTGCTGGCCGCTTGCGCCAGCCATTCGCCAGAGTCCCAGCCGGGTCAACAACAGGTCGCCGTAGAGCAGACCACCCGTAGCTGGGTACAGATTGACCACCACGAGGCAACACTGGCGGGTGTAGAAGACGAGGGGGCAGGAAACAACAACGGGAATCCGTCAGGGCGGGTTTCCAGCATTCTGGATCGAGCATTCGAACTGATCGGCACGCCGTATCGTTTCGGGGGCCGTTCGGAACAAACCGGTTTCGATTGCAGCGGTTTCGTGGGCTACCTGTTCCGCGAAGAAGCTGGGATCAACCTTCCGCGTTCCACGCGCGAGATGATCACCATGGACGTTCCGCTGGTCTCGAAGGATGACCTGCGCCCGGGCGACCTGATCTTCTTCAACAACCGTGGTCGCGGTCGCGTCAGCCACGCCGGCATCTATATCGGCGATGGCCAGTTCATCCACTCCGCCAGCCGTCGAGGTGGTGGTGTGCGGGTGGACAATCTGGACGACAGCTACTGGCGCCTGAGCTACATGGAGGCTAAACGCGTCCTGAAGCCGGGTTACCAGGCGCGGCAGACAGTCATCCGCTAAACTTAAAGTTTTACTTTAAGTATTGCGCTTAACCGTCTGACGGTGCACAGTGATGGCATTCCTGAATCGGGGATGCCATCACATGCATACCTCCCTTCGCGTTCTCGCACTCGCACTCATATCCCTGCTGGCCGCCTGCGCCAGTCATCCGCCGCCTGCGCCGCCGCCTGTGGTCTACGCTCCGTCGACCAGCATGGAGAGCGATTCCGCGGCCGCCAACGACGTCCTGATCCGCGCCATCGGCCTGGTGGGTACGCCCTATCGCTGGGGCGGCAACACGCCCGATGGTGGCTTCGACTGCAGTGGCCTGATCGGCTTCGTCTACCGCGACACCACCGGCATGCAACTGCCGCGCTCGACCCGCGAGATGATCGGCATGCGCGCGCCCAACGTCGGCCGCGAATCGCTGCAGAGCGGCGACCTGGTGTTCTTCGCGACCAACGGCGGGCGTAATGTCAGCCACGCCGGCATCTATGTAGGAGAGGGGCGCTTCGTACATGCGCCCAGAACCGGCGGGACGGTACGCCTGGACAGCCTCGACAGCCCCTATTGGCAGAAAGCCTTCCTGGAGGCCAAGCGCGTCCTCGCGGTGCAGAGTCTCGCTCTCCACCCCTGATCCGCGGGAGGGCCCATGACCACGCGCACGCTCAATCTCGACGACGCGCTCTACCAGTACCTGCTCGACACCTCTCTGCGCGACACCCCGCTCAAGGCGCACCTGCGTGCGGAAACCGCGGCGCTACCCACGGCGCGCTGGCAGATAGCCCCGGAGCAGGGGCAATTCCTCGCCCTGCTGGTCAAGCTGGCCGGCGCGCGGCGCATCCTTGAAGTGGGCACCTTCACCGGCTACAGCGCCTTGTGCATGGCCGAGGTGCTACCGGACGACGGCCACATCCTCTGCTGCGACCTGCCCGGCGACTACAACGCCACCGCACAAGGCTACTGGTGCGAAGCGGGCGTGGCTGAACGCATCGAACTGCGCCTGGCCCCAGCCCTCGACACCCTGGCCGGCCTGGAAAGGGAAGGGCAGGCGGGCAGCTTCGACATCGTCTTCATCGACGCCGACAAGGCCAACTACCCAAGCTACCTGGAGCACGCCTCGACCCTGCTGCGCCAGGGCGGCCTGGCGATCTTCGACAACACCCTGTGGAGCGGCCGGGTGCTCGAGGAAAACCCCCAAAGCGCCGACACCCGCGCCATCCAGCAACTGAACCGGGCGCTGAAGACGGACGAGCGCTGGGACTACTCGCTGTTGCCGCTGGGCGATGGCATGGGGCTCTGTCGCAAGCGCTAGCGCGGGTTTGGGATGTAGGCCAACTTTACGGCGCCAATCGTTGCCTACAGAAAGTCCCTAGGCTAGATTCCTACGGCTTCGGTTCGTGACATGGCAGAGGGATTGGTTTGCAAGAAGGCGCCAGGAAGTTGCTTAAGCTGATAATTCAGATTCCCTGTTACAACGAGGGAGAAACTCTAGCCATTGCACTCGCTGCATTGCCTCGTACCGTCCCTGGTTTCGATGTGGTGGAGTGGTTGGTCATCGACGATGGCAGTAGCGATGACACTGTAGCTGTAGCCGAACGGCACGGTGTCGACCATGTAGTCCGACACACTCGCAACAAGGGGTTGGCCAAGGCTTTCATGACCGGTATCGAGGCCAGCCTGAAGTGTGGCGCGGACGTAATCGTCAATACCGATGCCGACAACCAGTATGACGCATCCTTCATTCCTGACCTGACGCGGCCGATACTCGAGCATCGGGCGGAGATGGTCATTGGTGAACGGCCTATTTCTACTATCGAACATTTCTCCCCGGTGAAGAAGTTGCTTCAGCGGCTCGGTAGTTGGGTAGTGCGAGTTGCCAGTAACACCGACGTACCTGATGCGCCCAGCGGCTTTCGCGCCATAGGGCGAGGTGCTGCCCAAAAGTTGATGGTGTTCAATAACTACACCTATACGCTGGAAACCATCATCCAGGCCGGACAGAAAAACATTTCCGTGACATCCGTGTCTGTGAAGGTCAATGACGATCTACGGCCATCCCGCCTGGTGAAGAGTATTCCGTCCTATATCAATCGCAGCATTGTCACCATCGTCCGCATTTTTATCATCTATCGGCCATTCCGCTTCTTCGGCGCCATAGGGGGACTTCTCTTCGGAGCGGGTTTCCTACTAGGGGCGCGCTTTCTGTGGCATTACCTGCAGGGTGATGGCGATGGTCACGTACAGTCTCTGATCCTGGCCTCGGTATTGCTGGGTATGGGCTTTCAGACGTTGCTGATCGCCTTCGTCGCCGATCTACTGGCAGCCAATCGCATGCTGTTGGAGGATGTCCGCGTAAAAGTTTCCCAGCTGACGGGTGACGATAAGCGATCGACTAACGAGGATTCGCATGGCTGATCAGGCTTCCGAAGGACTGTTATCTCCTTATCTACGTGAAAAGCGCATTCAGGCGGTCCGTCCTTATTTGAAGGGGCGGGTACTGGATGTCGGTTGTGGTTCAGGTGCTCTGGCTCGATTGCTCGCACCAGGGAACTACCTTGGAGTGGATCGCGATTCAGCCTCTTTGCAGCGGGCTCGCGCCACGTTTCCGATCTATGCCTTTGCCAGCGAGTTGCCGGAGTCTGAGGGGCAATTCGATACCGTAGTGTCCATGGCGGTCATTGAGCATCTGAGTGATCCAGTCGAACACCTGAGGTCATTGTCTCAGCACCTGAAAAAGGGACGGGAGGCTCGCATAGTCCTTACCACGCCGCATCCAGCGGTTGACTGGGTTCATGACATCGGTGCGCGTGTCGGTCTGTTTTCCCGACACGCTAACGATGAGCATGAGGAGCTGCTGGACAGGGCTCGCCTGCTCAGCGTTGGAGCCAGTGCAGGCCTGGTACTGAGTGTGTACGAGCGCTTCCTGTTCGGAGCCAACCAACTGGCCATTTATTCTCGGGAGCACTCGTGAGCATCCGAATCTCGAAAGGCGACAGCGAAGAGGGTGTGGTCATTGGCAATGCCTATGACAAGTACGGTTCGCGCAATCCATTAGTGCGCTGGATGATGGCGGGCTTCGAGGATGCCTTGTCTACCTTCGTGCGCAAGGTCGAGCCGACGACTATTCATGAGGTCGGTTGTGGCGAAGGCTACTGGGTGATGCGTTGGGCGCAAGAGGGCCTTGCCGTGCGTGGCTGCGACTTTTCCGCCAAGGTCATTCAGATCGCTCGTGACAACGCCTCGAGTGTCGGGCTCCCTGAGGAGTTGTTCCAAGCACGCAGTATCTACGATCTTCAGCCACCCGAAGACATTGCTGACCTAGTGGTCTGCTGCGAGGTCCTGGAGCATCTCGAATCGCCGGAGCTGGCTCTGGAAGCTCTGCAGAGGGTGGTCGGCGGTCACCTGATCCTCAGTGTGCCAAAGGAGCCGTTGTGGTGCGTGCTCAACTGCCTCCGCGGTAAGTATCTGGGGCAACTGGGTAATACTCCGGGGCATATACAGCACTGGTCGAGAAGGCGTTTCGTCGAGTTGGTATCGAAGTACTTCGAAGTGCTGGAGGTTAGAAACCCACTCCCCTGGACCATGCTCCTCTGTCGCCCTCTGCAGACTCGATGAGCAGAGTGTTCAAGCAGTGCCTGCACTGGCTAGGAAATGCAATGGCTCTGGCTGGCGTCGTTTTCGTCGGCTATCGCTTCAGCATCTACCGAGGGCAGTTGGACAACTTCCATGACTGGTGGCTGGTCTCTGGATTGGCGTTACTCAGCGGCATTTCCGGAGTTCTGCTTGGTTGTGCATGGTGGCTATTGCTGAGAGGTCGGCTTCACGATCGGGTGCCAACATTGTCCTGGGCCGTCTTGGTTTACGGTATTTCCCAGTTGGCCAAGTACTTACCGGGAAATATTTTTCATTTCGCCAGTCGCCAAGCGTTGGGCATGGGGGCCGGTCTATCCTCGAGAGTCCTGCTTGGTTCCGCATTTCTGGAATTGCTGATGATCGCTTCGGCTGCCTGCGGATTTGCTCTATTGGTTTTGCCTTTACTGAAGGTGGCACCGCATCTGTTTGCAGAAGGAGCATTTGTTCTTGCCCTGCTAGTAGTCCCGACAATTCTGTGGCGGATGCGCGGCGTAGATTTGTCCTGCGTATGGTTGGTCCATTCGCTTTATCTTGGTCTTGCTGCCGCTGTCTTCTGTGTTCTTCTGTGTAGCGTGATAGAGGAGGCTGCCTCGCCTACGTTCATCTTGAGCTGTGCCGGCGCCTATGTACTGGCTTGGCTGGCTGGCCTGGTGATTCCTGGAGTGCCTGCCGGAATTGGGGTTCGGGAGTTCGTCCTACTGTTTCTGCTTAAGGGCATCGTCGTCGAAGCAGACTTGTTACTGGCCGTACTGCTCGGTCGGGCTGTGACGACCGCTGGTGACTGTCTCTATTACCTTGGTTCTTTGATTGGAATGGCTGTGCTGAAGGATGTTCACCATGCATCGCGCTGATTGCCGCAGGCCGAGTGCCGAGACTTTTTCCGCTTGGTCAATCGGATTCGCTTTCAGCCTCTACAGTTGTTGGACACTGCTGTGCCATATAGCGACTTTCACCGGCATTTCCTGGGATGCACTCAACAGTTGGTTGCTATGGCTGGTTCTACCGCTGCTGCTCGGTTCGCTGGTTATGGCAGGGCGAGTCGCCCGTGCGTACTCCACGTACCTGCTAACGGCTGAGCCGAACCTGCAGGTACCAGTCGGCAGTCGAGCTTCACTGGCCAGCATTCTATTGCTGGCCACAATGGGGTTGTTATTCCTTGGAAGCTACGAGTTCAAGTTCGTTGTCGTCCTGGTCGCAGCCCCCGTGTTGGTGCTCCTCCATCAAGCGGTGCCGCTCGAACCTGCTCCTGTCTTGAGCCCCGCGGCCAGCAAGATCGCGCTGCCATTGCTTGTGCTGCTTTGCGCCGTGGCCGTGGTCCTAGTGCTGGTGTTGAAGCGCACTGATCTGGATGACTCCAGTTTCCTGCAGATTGCGGCGCAGACTGCGTTGCACTCGAACTTGGCGCCACTGACCTACGACGCCTCCCTTGGGCACCTTGTCGAACCTTTCCGCTTCGCACCCTACCGACTCAGTTCCTACGAGTTGTTGGCGGCCCTGCTGGTCAAGTGGACGGGCCTGAACCTGTTGGCCATCTACTACCTAGTACTCCCGGCGATCGGGGCGGTTCTGTGCATACTTGCCGCGTTTCTCTTTGCTCGCTGCTTTGTTCGCGGCAGCCTGCCAGCAGTGCTGGCGGTCCTGGTGTTTCTGTTAGTTATCCTGGTGTGGGGGGAGACTTCGACGGCCTACGGCAATCGACTTCTAGTCAGGTTATTCCAAGGCAAAGGCTTGCTGATTGCTGTCACCACTCCGGTGTCGCTGGTGGCCGGTTTGATGCTGATTCGCCAACCGAGCCTGTTGGCTTGGTCGCTCCTATGCCTGGCGAACGTTTGCGCGATAGGCGTTTCCTCATCGGGCTTGGTGCTTTGCGTATTCGTCGCCGCATTGATTTTCTGCGCCTCCATCGCTGCCGGGCCACGGCGTTGTATGGTGATCGGGTTTCAGTTGTTTATCGCCTTGCTCTACCCGATGCTACTGGCGTTCTGGATGAAGTTCGAAAGTCGTTCGGCAGTGTCCTTCAGCGAGATTGGGACATATTTGCCGATCGATGCATCGTTGGGCGGCGGCGGTCGCGAGTCCATAGCCTTGGCCGCAATGCTCGGAGGGTTCCTAGTGTTCTTCCGGGCTCGGGACAAGGAGTTGGCACTGCTCTTCGCCGGTACTCTTTTGGTGACCTTGAACCCCTGGCTTGCCGAGCTGTTTGCACATTTCAGCTCCCGCAACATGAGTTGGAGGATCGCCTGGGCTGCGCCTGTCCCACTATTGTTGAGTGTCACTCTTGTTGCCATCCTGCAGGCTGGTTGGCAGCAGAGGCACAGATTGCAGGGTTGGCTGCCTGCTGTTCCAGCGTTAGGGATGGCACTGTTGTTCCTGTTTGTGGGACGGACTGTGTTTGCTCCGGAGAACAACCTGTCCTGGGGGCGTCCTGGGGCAAAGATTGAGCCACAGTACTTCCAGACTTGGGAAATTGCCCGACACCTTCAGCTACTGAAATTCGATGGCAGTGTGCTTGCTCAACGTGAGGTCGCAGCCTGGCTGCCTTTGACGTTGCCGGGAGTCGAACTGGTGATGCCCGGGCACACATACCCGATCCAGTTGCAGACGGTTTTGGGGCCGGATGACTATGCTGCGCGAATGCGCCTGGTAGATGTGATAAACCACCCGGCACCACCTTTGCAGCAGCACTTGGATGATTTGCGTCGCTACCGGGTTCGGTTATTGATCGTCAGTGACGCTACGGTACTGCCGCAGCCTGGGCAGGGGACGCTCGTCTTGCGGGAGCTGTTCCGCCAGTCGGGTTATAAGGTGGTGGAGGTCGATAGTGACTGAGCGCTGGAGAGTAAGCCGATGTCAGCATCTCATCGCGGCCTCCTCCTGTTCACGGCAGTCCTATTGTCTCTTCCTCTCCTGCAAAGGCCGATAATTGCCGAATCATGCATTGGGCCTTCCGATGCACTTGTGAGATAAAAGAGGGCAACGCTACCAAAAGGGCACGCTTGAACGTGCCCTCTTTTCGTTTCCATCTTCACCGTCAGGCGATGTCGACCAGGATGACTTCGCTGTCCTCCAGCGCCGTCACCTTGACTACAGCCTCTTCCGCGATAGCCGCGCCGTCGCGAGCTTCCAGCGTCACGCCATTGACCTCCACCTTGCCGGTCGCCGGTACCAGGTAGGCGCGGCGGTCGGTGCCGAGGGCGTATTCGGCGCTCTGGCCGGCCTTCAGGGTGGCGGCCACCAGGCGGCCGTCGGCGCGGATGCGCAGGGCGTCGGTGTCGCTTTCGTCACCGCTGGCCAGGGTTACGAACTGGCCGGCGCGGTCGCCTTTCGGGAAAGGCTTGGCGCCCCAGGACGGCGTGCCGCCGCGCTGGGTCGGCAGGATCCAGATCTGGAAGATCTTCGTCAGTTCCGGCTCCAGGTTGTACTCGGAGTGGACGATGCCGCTGCCGGCGCTCATCACCTGCACGTCGCCCGCTTCGGTGCGGCCCTTGTTGCCCAGGCTGTCCTGGTGGGTGATCGCCCCCTGGCGCACGTAGGTGATGATTTCCATCTCGCGGTGCGGGTGCGGCGGGAAGCCCGAGCCGGCGGCGATCTCGTCGTCGTTCCAGACGCGCAGGTTGCCCCAGTTCATGCGTTCGCTGTCGTAGTACTCGGCGAAGGAGAAGTGGTGCTTGGCGTTGAGCCAGCCGTGGTGGGCGCCGCCGAGCTGGTTGAAGGGTCTGCGTTCGATCATGGAATCAGTCCTCTTGGGGCGCAAGGCCTGCGATCGGGCCGGTTTGCGCGGTTCATGGAGGCTATGTTGATCCCAGTATGATCGATAAAAAAGCGCAAATATCCGACTTTAAATATCGATTTATTGGATTGGTCCGGCTCAGTCCTGGCCGGACTTGAGGAACTTGCTGAGGAATTGCCGGGTGCGTTCTTCGCGCGGGTTGGCGAACAGCGCCCTGGCGTCGCCCTGTTCGACGATCACGCCCTTGTCGATGAAGATCGCCCGGTTCGCCACGTCGCGGGCGAAGCTCATCTCGTGGGTGACGATGACCATGGTGCGGTTTTCCTGGGCCAGGCTGCGGATGGTCGCGAGCACTTCGCCAACCAGTTCCGGGTCCAGCGCCGAGGTAGGTTCGTCGAACAGGATCACGTCCGGTTGCATCGCCAGGGCGCGGGCGATGGCCACCCGTTGCTGCTGGCCGCCGGAGAGACGCTTGGGATAGGCGTCTTCCTTGCCGGCCAGGCCGACCTTGGCGAGCAACTGGCGGGCGCGCTGCTCGGCGCTGGCGCGGGCTTCCTTCTTCACCACCACCGGGCCTTCGATGACGTTCTCCAGGGCGGTGCGGTGGGGAAACAGGTTGAAGTTCTGGAACACGAAGCCGACATGCTGGCGCAGCTTGCGGATCAGCCCCTGCTGGGCCTTCAGCGGGCGCGAGGCGTCGATCTCGATGTCGCCGACGCGAATGGTCCCGCCGTTGGGCGTTTCCAGCAGGTTCAGGCAGCGCAACAGGGTGGTCTTGCCCGAGCCGCTGGGGCCGATGATCGCCACTACTTCGCCGGCCTCGACGGTCAGGTCGATGCCCTTGAGCACTTCCTGGCCGCGGAACTGCTTGGTCAGCTTGCGTACCTCGATCATGCCTCGTGCTCCTGGTCATGGCGGTTTACCCGCTGCTCCAGGCGGTTCTGCAGGTGCGCCAGGATGCTGGCCAGCACCCAGTAGATGAGCGCCGCGGTGAGGTACATGGTGAACACCTCGAAGGTCCGTGCGGTGATCAGCTGCGCCTGGCGGAACAGTTCCGGCACCTGGATGGTGGCGGCCAGGGCGGTGTCCTTGACCAGCGAGATGAAGCTGTTGCCCAGCGGCGGCAGAGCGGTGCGCGCGGCCTGCGGGAGGATCACCCGGCGCAGGGTCTGGGCGCGAGTCATGCCGATGCTGGAGGCGGCCTCCCATTGGCCGCGATCGATGGAGCCGATGGCCGCGCGGAGAATCTCGCAGACGTACGCGGCCATGTTCAGCGAGAAGCCGATCAGCGCCGCCGGCAGCGGGTCCAGTTCCAGGCCCAGCTGCGGCAGGCCGTAATAGATCATGAACAGCTGCACCAGCAGCGGCGTGCCACGGAAGAAGGACACGTAGATCCGCGACAGCCAGCTGAGCAGCGGGTGGCCATACAGCCGCAACAGGGCGAGGACGAACCCGAGCAGGAGGCCGAAGAACATCCCGCCGACGCTGAGCACCACCGTGAACACCGCGCCCTTGAGCAGGAAGGGCGCGGAGTCCAGCGCGAGCTGCAGGCTTTCGTCGATCATTGGGTGACGTCAGCCTGGAACCATTTCTCCGAGAGTTGCTTCAGCGTGCCGTCGGCCTTGAGTTTGTCGATGGCCTTGTTCAGCGCCCCGAGCAGTTCGGGATTGCCCTTGCGCACGGCGATGCCGGCTTCCTGGCGGGCGAACGGCTGGCCGGTCAGGGCCATGGCGCCCTTGGTCTTGTTGACCATGTCGAAGGCCGCCAGGCGGTCCACCAGGATCACGTCGATGCGCCCGCTGCGCAGGTCCTGGAACTTGGTCGGGTCGTCTTCGTAGGTACGTACGTCGGCCTGGGGTACGTTCTGCTTCAGCCATTGCTCGTAGTTGGTGCCCAGCCCTACGCCGACCTTCACGCCGGCGAGCTTGGCCGGGGTGTCGTACTTGGCTTCGTCACCCTTGCGCACCAGCGCCTGGATGCCGGAGACGGTGTAGGGCTCGGAGAAGTCGTACTTCTTCTTGCGCTCCTCGGAGATGGTCACCTGGTTGATCACCACGTCCAGGCGCTTGGATTCCAGCGCGGCGAGGATGCCGTCCCACTTGGTCGGCTGGAACTTGGCCTTCACGCCCAGCTCCTTGGCCAGCAGGTCGGCGAAGTCCACTTCGAAGCCGGACAGCTTGCCGCTCTCGTCGACGAAGCTGAACGGCGGATAGGTGCCTTCCAGGCCGACCTTGATGCTGCCGTTGCCCTGGATCTGCTTGAGCAGGTCCTCGTCGGCGCTGGCCT
>NZ_JARJLT010000046.1 GCF_029335315.1 Pseudomonas citronellolis | reverse complement strand
CTGGCTTCACCTTCGGGGGTTGGTAGGTGGTTTGCGTCTGCATCAGGGCAAAGGCAATGCGGGCCAGTTTGCGGGCGAGGATAGTCAGGGCCTCGGTCGTCTTCAGGCCGCGCGCCAGATAGCTCTGGTAGAGGGATTTCCAGCGTTGGGTGCGGGCCGCTGCCATCGCCGCGTTGTACAGCAGCCGACGGATTTCTGGATCGCCCTGCTTGGTTAGCTTCCGCCGGCCGCTGTAACGGCCCGACTCCTTGAGTCGCACATCCAGCCCGAGAAAGGCGATGAAGGCGTCGCTATTGCGAAAGCGTCCGCGCAGGTAGGCCAGGTTCAGGGCCGCTGCCGTCAGGGGTCCAATCCCCTCGATCGCCTGGCAGCGTTTGCTCTGTTCCATCAGGCCAGCCTCTTGCAGCGCCCGCTGAATGTCTTTCTCCAGACGTAGCTCCAGGGCGGCTATGCGCCGGAGGACCGGCTGCAGCGCCTTCGCCAGGGAGCGATCCTGGGAAAAGCTCTGGCGCAACGAGATGGTGCTACGAACCAGCACTGCACGCCGATGCAGTAATGCCTGCAGGCGGCAGTAGGTCTTGCTCGGCGGCTGCCAGGGCTCCAGTTGCGCCTGCTCATGGGCCAGGTAACGGGCCAGCAGCTGCGCGTCGCTGCGATCATCCTTGTTCCGACCACCGATGCCCTTGCGGTAGTTGCTCAGGCGAAAGCCGTTGATGACGTAAATCTGATGCCCACGAGCATGGGCCAGGGTCGCCACGTCCACGTGGTAGATACCGGTGGCTTCGATCGCAATGGCACAGCAGCGAGGCAGAGTTTTCAACCAGGCCTTAATCGTGCGCACGTCATTGGCCAGCTCGAATACCTCGCCAGACTGTGCATTACAGAGGCTCAACGACTGCTTGGCGACATCGATACCGATAACGACTTGGCTTGTCATGGCGTTCTCCGACGGTGAACATGGTGCGACCTGTCGGGGCTCACCTTGGCGCAGGCTTGCCGGTATCGTCGGTTTGGGCGGCTACCCAACCGATGGATTCCTTATCGGCGCTTGTTGTGAGCGCGTGGGTGGGGGAAGTCTCCTACCGTCTGGCTTGCAGAAGCGGGTCTTGTCCCTCCACCCCCGACAGGTTCCT
>NZ_JARJLT010000045.1 GCF_029335315.1 Pseudomonas citronellolis | reverse complement strand
TTTACGCCGATTACGCCACCGCCACCGGCGAGCGCCGGCTGGTCGAGCTGGAAGACGGCAGCAAGGTCTGGCTGAACAGCGCCAGCGCGCTGTCCGTGGATTTCAGCGCCAACCGCCGGGACCTGCGCCTGTACGGCGGTGAGGCGCTGTTCGAAGTGGCCAAGGACGCGCAGCGGCCGTTCGTGGTGCACGCGGGCAATGGTGAAGTGACCGCCGTCGGCACGCGCTTCGACGTCGACAGCCGCGGCCCGGAAGTGCAGGTCGCGGTGAGCGAAGGCGTGGTCCGGGTGGACGCCGCCGGCAGCCCGGCGGTGCGCCTGGCCGCCGGCGAGCGCCTGGCCTATCGCGGCGAGTCCGCGCCGGGCCCGGTGCAGCCTTTGGACCTGGACAGCGCCAGCGCCTGGCAGCGCGGCAAGCTGATCTTCAACCAGCGCCCGCTCGGCGAGGTGCTGGCGGAACTGGAGCGCTACCTGCCGGGGCGCATCCTGCTCACCGACGCCGCGTTGCGCCGGCACAAGGTCAGCGGCGTGTTCGACCTCGACGACCCGGCGGCGCTGCTGCAGACCCTGGAGCGCCTGCAGCCGGTGCGGGTGACGCGGTTGCCGTGGCTGGTGGTGGTGAGGCCGGTGGTGAGCGCTTCGTAGTAGCGAGAGGTGTCTACCGGTCGTGTCGGAGCTTGAGGTCACCTCCGTAACCCTCTCCCCAGCCGAGGGTTAGGGAGAGGGAACTCGGCCAAGCCAGCGCTCCACCGTTCCAGGAGTTCCCCCTTCTTCCCGCAAATGAAAATATTTTCCATTTCCCACTGCAAGGTCGGCCAGGTCGTTTCGTCGTAGGCATGAACGCGAAGAATTCCCAATAACGCGCCCCTGCCACACAAGAACGGAAACCACCGCATGCATCATCGCTTCTCCCCGCTGTACCGCGCCCTGGCGCTCGCCACCCTGCTCGGTGGCGCCAGCCCGCTGGCCCAGGCCGCCGAGAACGCCGACGTCGAGCTGCACATCGCGCCGCGCAGCCTGGACAGCGCCCTGACCCAGTTCGCCGACCAGGCCGGGCTGCACCTGCTGTTCAACTCCGAGGACGTCCAGGGCCTGAGCAGCCCCGGCCTCGACGGCCGCTACAGCCGCGAGGAAGCGTTGAACAAGCTGCTTTCCGGCAGCGGCATGAGCTGGAGCTTCAGCGACGAGCGCACCGTGCTGCTGCAGCGCGACAAGGGCGCGCGGGGCGAGCCGCTGAGCATGGCGCCGACGCAGATCAGCGTGGCCGCGCGCACCCCCACCGACATCAGCTCGATTCCCGGCACCGTCTGGGTGGTCGAGCAGACCCAGCTGCGCGAACAGCTGGACACTGGCGTCAGCCTCAAGGAAGCGGTGGGCAAGCTGGTGCCCGGCCTCGACCTGGCGCCCGAGGGGCGCACCAACTATGGCCAGAACATGCGCGGGCGCAACGTGCTGGTGATGATCGATGGGGTCAGCCAGAACAGCTCGCGGGGCCTGTCGCGGCAGTTCGACAGCATCTCGCCGTTCAACGTCGAGCGCATCGAAGTGCTGTCCGGCGCCAGCGCCATCTACGGCGGCGGCGCCACCGGCGGGATCATCAACATCATCACCAAGAAAGGCGCGGCCGGCGGCGCCCGTTTCGAAAGCCAGCTCGGCGCCAGCAGCGGCTTCAACAACAGCGACGACCTCTCCACCCGCCTGGCGCAATCGGTCAGCGGCGGCACCGACAGCCTGAACGGCCGCCTGGGGGTTTCCGCCGAGAAGAACGAAGCCTTCTACGACGGCGCCGGCAACCAGATCTTCATCGACAACACCCAGACCGACCTGCAGTACAACCGCACCGTCGACGTGATGGGCAACCTCACCGCGCAGTTCAGCGACGAGCAGAGCCTCGACCTGCTGGCCCAGTACTACGACTCGGGCAACGACGGCAGCACCGGCATCTACTTTCCCAACCTGAACTACAAGGCGCCCTCGGACCTGAACGACGCGCAGATCCGCAGCGGCCTGGACACCGACCTGGAGCCGCAGACCCGGCGCGTGCTGCTCAACGCCAACTACCACCACGCCGACCTGCTGGACCAGGACTTCTACCTGCAGGCCTACTACCGCAAGGAAGACGACAACTTCTACCCCTTCCCCTACTACAACGCCGGCAAGCCGGCCGGGGTCAACGGCGTGTACTTCGCCGCCTCGCAGCAGAACTTCGAGGTCAGCGGCCTCAAGGGCCTGTTCAGCAAGCAGTGGGACGCGTTCAAGTTCACCTACGGCGTGGACCTCGACCACGAGCGCTTCAACGCCGAGCAGAAGACCTTCGACCAGCGCACCTCCTCGGAAAGCGGCGGCCTCGACCTGGAAACCGCCAGCAGTGCGCCGCGCTACCCCAGCTACGTGGTCGACGGCCTGTCATTCTATGGCCAGCTGGACTACAAGCTGACCGACAATCTGACCCTCTCCGGCGGCGCCCGCCACCAGAAGATGGACGTCGAGGTCGACGACTTCAAAGGCGTGCCCGGCGGCAGCAACGACTACCAGGTCAACCTGTTCAACCTCGGCGCGATCTACGACTTCAAGAACGGCCACCAGCTGTGGAGCAACTACAGCGAGGGCTTCGACCTGCCCGACCCGGCCAAGTACTACGGCAAGGCCGGGCTGTCGGTGGACGACAACCCGCTGGCCGGCATCAAGAGCCGCCAGGTCGAGCTGGGCTGGCGCTACGCGGACATGAACTGGCAGGCGCAGACCGCCGTGTACTACATCTGGTCGGACAAGGTGATCAGCGTCGACCAGGCCACCCTGACCATCGACGTCAACGACCAGAAGAGCCGCGATTACGGTTTCGAGGGCGCGCTGACCCGCTACTTCGACAGCGGCTGGCAGGGCGGCACCACGCTGCACCTGGTGCGTTCGGAAGAAGAGGACGCCGACGGCGGCTGGATCAAGCGCGACGCGCGCTACGCTTCGCTGTCCAAGGCCACCGCCTTCGTCGGCTGGAACGATGAGTTGAACAGCGCGCGCCTGCAGGCCAACCACGCCATGAGCCTGAAGGACGACGCCGATCACGAGATCGACGGCTACACGACCTTCGACTTGATGGGGGAACGCAAGACCGGTTTCGGCACCTTCAGCGCGGGTGTGCAGAACCTGCTGGACCGCGAATACAGCACCGTCTGGGGGCAGCGCGCGGCGCTGTTCTATTCGCCGACCTACGGGCCGGCCTATCTGTACGACTACCAGGGCCGCGGGCGGACCTTCACCCTGGGCTGGCGCCTGGAGTATTGAGGGTGGATCAGGCCGCGCGGGACTCCTCGCGCGGCTGTTCCAGGTGGGCGTGCAGGCTCAGGGCGTGATGCTGGAGGATTTCCCCCAGCAGTTGTTGCAGTGGCAGTTCCAGGTACGCGTGCAGGCTGTCGGCGTCGGCCCAGCGGCCACGCAGGCGCCAGAAGTCGCTGCGGGTGGCCGGCAGCAGCACCTCGTAGGACTGGCAGCCGGGCAGCTGGTGCGCGGCGCTGATCAGGTGGTCCAGCAATTCCGCCAGGGCGGCCTCATGGCCAGGGCGGGACTGGATCAGCAGGTGGTGTTCGAAGGGTTGTCGAATGCCCATGTGAGATCTCCTCCTGTCCCGGGCGCAACGGGGATTCGCCCGGTTGTGCCAGAGTAGGGGCCGGGGCGCTTCCGGTGGTAGACGGATGCTGTTCACTTCTTGCCTGATCCTGCGCCTTTGTGCGCACCTTGCCCGAAACCGCCCGTTTCGGCCCCGCCCCCTGACGATAGGGGCTTTCCCCGGCGCCCGGCTTGTACGATCCTGCCGATTGCTTGCCCGATCCTCCAGCGCGCGCCTGCCTGTCATACTTCCTCCGGGCGCCGGGCGTAAGCTGGACGCCGCCACTCTCGGAGGCCCCCTCGCATGCCGCAGCCCCACGATTCCATCGCCGCCAGCCGCCAGGAACTGGCCGACATCATCGACCGCCACTGCAACCGCGCCGCCGGTATCCATGAAACCGCCATCGACTCGCTGTCGCTGGCGCGCCTGGAGCAACCCAGCGAAGGCCGCATGCCGACCCTGTACCGCCCGGCGCTGTGCGTGATCGCCCAGGGCAGCAAGGAAATCCGCGTCGGTCCGGAAATCTACCGCTACGACGAGCTGAACCTGCTGGTGGTCTCGGTAACCCTGCCGGTGTGCGGCCAGGTGGTCGAGGCCTCGGCGGACAAACCCTACCTGTCGCTGCGCCTGGATATCGACCCGGGCGAGCTGACCCGGCTGATCGCCGACGCCGGCCTGGCCGGCGCCGCGCCGCGTCCGGCCGGACGCGGCATCTACCTGCAGCGCCTGGACAGCACGGTGCTCGACGCCCTGCTACGGCTGATGCGCCTGCTCGACAGCCCGCGCGACATTCCCATGCTGGCGCCGCTGTTCGTCCGCGAAATCCTCTACCGCCTGCTGCGCGGGCCCCAGGGCCACCTGCTGCACGACCTGGCGATGACCGACAGCCAGACCCACCGGGTGACCCGCGCCATCGAATGGCTCAACCGCAACTTCGACAAGGCCCTGCGCATCGACGACCTGGCCCGCGAGGTGAACCTCAGCGCCTCCACCCTGCACCACCGCTTCAAGGAGGTGACCGCGCTCAGCCCGCTGCAGTACCAGAAGCAGCTGAGGCTGCAGGAGGCGCGCCGGCTGATGCTCTCCGAGGGCCTGGAGGTGGCGGTGGCCGGGCACCGCGTGGGCTACGAGAGCCCGTCGCAGTTCAGCCGCGAATACAGCCGCCTGTTCGGCGCCCCGCCGCTGCGCGACCTGGCCAGCCTGCGCAACGCGCTGGGCGACGCGGCGATGCCGGCCTGACGCTCACGGCGGATGAAGCGTTCCGCTTCATTCGCCCTACACGGACGCCCGCCGGGAACGTAGGGCGCATAACCGTTCGCGGTTATCCGCCGCCTGAGCGTCGCGCCATGGCGATGGGTATCGCTTCGCTCAACGCCATCCTACGGGCGGATGAAGGTCCATCAGCGCTCGTAGAGCTCCAGCGGCAGCTCGTCCGGGTCGGCGAAGAAGGTGAAGCGCTTGTCGGTCAGCTCGTCGCGGCGGATCGCTTCGCAGCGCACGCCGTGGCGCTGCAGGTGGGCCACGGCGGCGTCCAGGTCGTCCACGGCGAAGGCCAGGTGGCGCAGGCCCTGGGCCTCCGGGTAGGACGGCCGGGGCGGGGCGCCGGGGAAGGAGAACAGCTCCAGCTGCGCTTCGCCCAGGGCCAGGTCGAGCTTCCAGGAATCGCGTTCGGCGCGGTAGGTCTCGGCGATCACCCGCAGGCCCAGCACTTCGGTGTAGAAGCGCTTCGAACGCGGGTAGTCGGAGCAGATCAGGGCGACGTGGTGGAGGCTGTGCAGGAGCGGCATAGGCGGGACCGGGGTTGGCGCGGGTCTTCCATCCTGCCAGCTGGCGGCGCCAGGTCAACCGCCGGTCGGACGAAGCGCTGGAGCGGCTCCGGGGCGCCTGTTAGAGTTCCGCCCGCCAACCACCCCAATAACGGTCGACAGGATGTCTCCCGTACGGCCGATCACGAAAGGAAGCAGCATGAACAAGACCGCCCTGGCCGTCGCCATTCCCCTCGCCGTCGTCGGCCTTGCCGTGGCCGGCGCCTGGTACACCGGCACCCGCGTCGAGCAGGAAGTGAACCGCAGCCTCGCCGAGGCCAACACGCGCATGAAGGAACTGGCGCCCGATGCCGGGATTTCCTTCAGCCTGCTGGGTATCGAGCGTGGCCTGTTCTCCAGCACCGCGCGCTACCAGGTCAACCTGGCCGACGACAAGGGCGGCGCGCCGCGCACCCTGGTCATCGCCGACCGCCTCGAACACGGCCCCTTCCCGCCCGCGCGGCTGGCCCGTGGTGAGCTCGCGCCGGTCATGGCGCAGAGCCATTTCAGCCTGGAGCAGACGCCCCTCACCCAGCCGTGGTTCGCCGCCACCGCCGGACAGGTGCCGCTCAGCGGCGAGCTGACCATCGGCTACGACCGCAGCCAGACCGGCGAGCTGAACCTGGCCGCGCTGAACTACAGCGCGCGCAACGACGTCCTGCGCCTGTCGCCGGCGCGCCTGGCCTTCGCCCTGTCCCCGGACAGCACAGACATGAAGGTCGCCGCGCAGCTCGACGAGCTGGACCTGACCACCCTCGACCCCGAATCCGCCAAGCCGGTGCGCATCGAACTGCGCGGCATCGCGCTGGCCGTGCGGAAGCTGGAGATGGCCACCGGTTTCGCCACCGGCCCCGGCAGCATCAAGGCCCGGAGCTTCGCCGTGCAGACCGAAGGCGCCCCTCGCGTGGTGCTGCAGGACGTAGAGGTGGAGGAGGCGCTGAACAAGGGCGCCAAGGGCCTCGACCAGACCGTCAGCTACCGCATCGGCAAGCTCGGCGTGGCCGACCACGACATCGGCAGCCTGACCCTGGCGCTGAGCGCCCGCGACCTCGACGAGGCCGCGCTCAAGCAACTGTCCGACACCTACAACCAGGTCGCCCTGGCCAACCTGAACAGCGCCGACCCGCTTAGCGCGCAACTGACCCCGGTGCAGCAGACCGAGCTGCAGGCCCGGGCCATGCGCCTGCTGGAAGGCGCGCCGAAACTGGCGCTGGACGAGCTGTCGCTGCGCACCGCCCATGGCGAGGCGCGCATGAACCTGGCGCTGGACCTGCGCAAGCCGCAGGGCGCCGTCGCCGACCCGACCCTGCTGGCCGCGCAGATGCTCGCCGGGCTCAAGGCCGAGGTGAAGGTCGACAAGCCGCTGATCGGCGACCTGGTGGCGCTCAAGGCCAGCCTCGATGGCGGCCAGCTCGACGCGGTGGCGCTGAAGCAGGAGTCCGACGCCGCCAGCGACCTGTTCAGCGGCATGGCGCTGAACTCGAAATGGGCGCGCCTGGAAGGCAACAGCCTGGTCAGCCGCCTGAGCTACGCCGACGCCATGGTGAACTTCAACGGCCAGGCGATGAGCGTGCAGGACTTCCTCGCCTTCGCGCTGGGTTCGGCCCAGGGCCTGGGGCTGTCGCAAGCGGCGGAATAAGCGCCGGCCAGTAACGCAAAAGGCGACCCGAGGGTCGCCTTTTTCGTGCGTGGCGCGAGGCTCAGCGAGCGTTGCGCACGCCCTCGGCCAACTGCCGGCACAGGCCCAGCACGCCCTGCACGGCGTCGGCGGAGCTGCCGGCGTCGGCGATCTTGTCGATCAGCGCCGAACCCACCACCACGCCGTCGGCCAGGCGCGCGATGTTCGCCGCGTGTTCCGGGGTGCGGATGCCGAAGCCGATGGATACCGGCAGGTCGGTGTGGCGGCGCAGGCGCGCCACGGCTTCCTCGACGTGGTCCAGGGTTGCCGCGCCGGCGCCGGTCACGCCGGCCACCGAGACGTAGTAGACGAAGCCCGAGCTGCCTTCGAGCACGGTCGGCAGGCGCTTGTCGTCGGTGGTCGGGGTGGTCAGGCGGATGAAGTCGATGCCCGCGGCCTGGGCCGGGTGACAGAGGTCTTCGTTGTGCTCCGGCGGCAGGTCGACCACGATCAGGCCGTCGACGCCGGCTTCCTTGGCGTCGGCGATGAACTTGTCCACGCCGTAGTAGTGGATGGGGTTGAAGTAGCCCATCAGCACCAGCGGGGTGGTGTCGTTGCCGGCGCGGAATTCGCGGACCATCTTCAGCGTCTTGGCCAGGTTCTGGCCGTTGCCCAGGGCGCGGATGTTGGCCAGCTGGATCGCCGGGCCGTCGGCCATCGGGTCGGTGAACGGCATGCCCAGCTCGATCACGTCGGCGCCGGCTTCGGGCAGGCCCTTGAGGATGTCCAGCGAGGTGGAGTAGCCCGGGTCGCCGGCGGTGATGAAGGTCACCAGGGCGGCGCGGTTCTGCTGCTTGAGTTCGGCGAAGCGGGTCTGCAGGCGGCTCATGCTTGCTGCTCCTGTTGCATGTGGTGCATGACGGTCTGCATGTCCTTGTCGCCACGACCGGACAGGTTCACCACCATGATGTGGTCCTTGGGCAGGTTCGGCGCGCGCTTGAACACTTCGGCCAGGGCGTGGGAGGACTCCAGCGCCGGGATGATGCCTTCCAGGCGGCAGCACTGGTGGAACGCCTCAAGGGCTTCGTGATCGGTGATCGAGGTGTACTCGACGCGGCCGATGTCGTGCAGCCAGGCGTGTTCCGGGCCGATGCCGGGGTAGTCGAGGCCGGCGGAGATCGAGTGGGCGTCGATGATCTGGCCGTCCTCGTCCTGCAGCAGGAAGGTGCGGTTGCCGTGCAGCACGCCGGGCACGCCGCCGTTCAGGCTGGCCGCGTGCTTGCCGGTCTCGATGCCGTGGCCGGCCGCTTCGACGCCGATGATCTTCACGCTGGCGTCGTCGAGGAACGGGTGGAACAGGCCCATGGCGTTGGAGCCGCCGCCGATGCAGGCGACCAGCGAGTCGGGCAGGCGCCCTTCCTTCTCGGCCAGCTGCTCGCGGGTTTCCTTGCCGATCACCGCCTGGAAGTCGCGGACCATTTCCGGGTAGGGGTGCGGGCCGGCGACGGTGCCGATCAGGTAGAAGGTGTTGTGGACGTTGGTCACCCAGTCGCGCAGGGCTTCGTTCATCGCGTCCTTCAGGGTGCCGGTGCCGGAGACCACCGGGATCACCTCGGCGCCCAGCAGCTTCATGCGGAACACGTTGGCCTGCTGGCGATCGATGTCGGTGGTGCCCATGAAGATCACGCATTCCATGCCGAAGCGCGCGGCCACGGTGGCGGTGGCCACGCCGTGCATGCCGGCGCCGGTCTCGGCGATGATGCGTTTCTTGCCCATGCGCTTGGCCAGGAGGATCTGGCCGATGCAGTTGTTGATCTTGTGCGCGCCGGTGTGGTTCAGCTCTTCGCGCTTGAGGTAGATCTTCGCCCCGCCGCAGTGCTCGGTCAGGCGCTCGGCGAAGTACAGCGGGCTCGGGCGGCCGACGTAGTCGCGCTGGAAGTAGGCCAGTTCCTCGATGAACGCCGGATCGTCCTTGGCCTTCTCGTATTCGCGGGCCAGGTCGTGGATCAGCGGCATCAGGGTCTCGGCGACGTACTGGCCGCCGAACTGGCCGAACAGGCCCTTGGCGTCGGGACCGTTGCGCAGGGTGGACATGGGAAGGCTCCTCTGGTGTCGGGGCAGGCGCGCCTGGGGCGCGGTCGCGGGCGGTGGCCCGCTCCTGGAACATGTGCCGAGGATACGACTGCCGGGCGGCCGGGAAAAGCGATAAGATCGCCTCGACATGTCAGGAAAACTCACAGGTTGAATGCCATGAGCCGTGACCTTCCCCCGCTCAACGCCCTGCGCGCCTTCGATGCCGTGGCCCGGCTGGGCAGCGTCAGCCTGGCGGCGGCCGAGCTGCACGTCACCCACGGCGCCGTGAGCCGGCAGCTGCGGCAGCTGGAGGAGGACCTCGGGGTCGCCCTGCTGGGCAAGGAGGGGCGCGGCGTAAAACTCACCGATTCCGGGCGTCGCCTGGCCGAGGTCGCGGGCGACGGCTTCGAGCGCCTGCGGCGGGTCTGCGCCGAGCTGCGCCAGGCCGGCGGCGACGCGCCCTTCGTGCTCGGCTGCCCCGGCAGCCTGCTCGCCCGCTGGTTCATCCCGCGCCTGGACCGCCTCAACCGCGAGCTGCCGGACCTGCGCCTGCAACTCTCCGCCAGCGAGGGCGAGCAGGACCCCCGTCGCGGCGGCGTCGACGCCACCCTGCTGTTCGCCGAACCGCCGTGGCCGGCGGACATGCGCGTGTTCGAACTGGCGGTGGAACGCATCGGCCCGGTGCTCAGCCCGCGCCATGCGCGCTACGCCGAGCTGCGCGAAGCGGGGCCACGGGCCTTGCTCGGCGAGGCGCTGCTGCACACCACCTCGCGGCCCCAGGCCTGGCCGCAATGGGCGTTGACGGCCGGCCTGGAGGCGCGCCAGCTGCGCCTGGGGCAGGGCTTCGAGCACCTCTACTACCTGCTGGAAGCGGCGGTGGCCGGCCTCGGCGTGGCCATCGCGCCACAGGCGCTGGTGGCCGACGACCTCGCCGCCGGCCGCCTGGCCGCGCCCTGGGGCTTCGTCGAGACCCGCGCGCGGCTGGCGCTGTGGGTGCCGGCGCGTGGCCTCGACCCGCGCGCCGAGCGCCTGGCGGCCTGGTTGCAGGGCGAACTGGCCGCCGCCGGCTGAGCGCTGGCGGCAATTTGCTGCACCTGCCGGGCTCGGCTAGTGTCCTAGAAGGACATTCACTCACCGCGCGCCCTGCGGCGCACCTGGAAGCAGCCCATGTCGAACCATCACACCTACAAGAAGGTCGAGCTGGTCGGCTCGTCCCGCACCAGCATCGAAGACGCCATCAACAACGCCATCGCCGAGGCCGCCAAGAGCCTGAAGAACCTCGAGTGGTTCGAGGTGGTGGACACCCGCGGGCACATCGAGAACGGTGCCGTGGGGCACTACCAGGTGACCCTCAAGGTCGGCTTCCGGATCGCCGACAGCTGATCCGCCTTGCGCCAGCGCGCGCCCGCGGGCCGGGGTGCCGGTGGCTTTCGGGACCGCCCTCGGCGGTCGTTTCCACGGGCCCTGCGGGGCCTTCGTCCAGTCGTCAAGCGAAGGAGCGTCACCCATGAAGAAACTGCTGTTGGCCGTGGGCCTGCTGGCCATGGCGGGAAGCGCGCTGGCCGCCGGCAAGCCGTGCGAGGCGTTGAAGTCGGAGATCGACGCCAAGATCAAGGCCAAGGGCGCCTCGGGCTACACCCTGGAGGTCGTCGACAAGGGCGCCGGCGGCAAGGTGGTCGGCACCTGCGAAGGCGGGAGCAAGGAGATCGTCTATTCGCGGCACTGATTTCGCCGCGGGACCGCAGAGGGGCGCCAGTGGCGCCCCTTTTCGTTGATGGCACTCTGTCGCCGCCGCGCTGTCTCTCGTTAGGATAGGCCGCCCCGTGGTGGGGCTGACGAGGGAATGCCATGACCATGAGCAAATTCGCCGTGCTGCTGCTGGCACTGGCCTGCGCGGGCGCCGCCCAGGCGAAAACCAAGCCGTGCGAGGAACTCAAGGCGGAGATCGAGACCAAGATCCAGTCCGCCGGGGTGACCTCCTACACCCTGGAGATAGTCGCCAGCGCCGACGTGAAGGACCCCAACATGGTGGTCGGCAGCTGCGAGGGCGGCACGCGCAAGATCATCTACCAGAAGAACGACGACTGAGCCGCGCGGCTCAGAACAGGTTGCAGTTCATCGCGCCCTGGAAGTCGGTTCTGGCCACCAGCTGGCCGTTGGCGTCGGTGAGCAGGGCCAGGGCCTTGCGCAGCTGCGGGCGCAGCTCCAGGCGGTAGCGCTGGCCGGGGGCGAAGTGCTCGTAGGTGATCCACACGCGACAGGTGATCTGCGAGGTGTCGTCGCTCATCGCCAGGCCGCCGCCGCCACCCGGGATGTCGTACTGGAAGCGCACTTCCAGCTCGTGCTTGCCGGCCGGCACCTGGAAGAAGCGGCCGTCGCGCAGCACTTCGCCGTCCAGGCGCTGGGCCGTGACGCTGTTGGCCGGCTGGGTGTAGAGGTCGACCCAGGCCAGCTGCGGGTCGTGCGCCGGCAGTGGGCCGGCGCAGGCGCCCAGCAGGGCCAGGGGAAGCAGCAGTGCAAGTGTGCGCATGACGGCGTCGCTCGGAGCGGAGGGTGCCTCCAGCATACGCCTCGGCGCGCCCGTCAGCTCTTCGCGCAACGCCCGGTGCGGCCCCGCGCGACTTCGTTGGCCTGTTCGTCGTAGAGCCGCGCCCAGGGGTAGAAGCCGATGCTGCCGGTCTCCAGGCGGTAACGCTGGCCGGCGCTGAAGTCCTTGTAGGTCAGGCTCAGCTGGCAGTCGCGCCAGAGCGACTCGGAAACCGCTGCCCCGGAGCCGATGTCCTGCGGCGCGACCTGGAACTGGTAGCGCAGGTGCAACTCGTGCTGGCCGGGGTCGACCTCGAAGTAGCGGCTGCTGTCCCAGGGCTGGCCGTCGACGCCGGTGGCGGCGAGGTCGCTGTGGTCGTTGGTGTCCAGGTCGATCCAGGCACGGTTCGGGTCGGGTTGGGGCAGGATCAGCGAGCAGCCGCTCAGGGCTAGCAGGCCGGCGGCGACGAGCAGCGGGCGCATGGACACACTCCAGTCAGTCTTGTTGTGCGGGCGGCGGCGGTTCGGGGCCTGTGCTAAGGTGCCGCGCATGCCCGCCCGCCTGTGTACTGCGATTCTCGACCGCCGATTGCCCCGCTGGGTTCCCTGCCTGGCGCTGTTCCTGCTGGGCGGTTGTTCCACGGTCGGCTATTACGGGCAACTGGGCAGCGGCCAACTCAAGCTGCTGAACGCCCGTGAGCCGGTGGCCGAAGTGGTCGCCGACCCGTCGCGCGACGCGAAACTGCGCGAACGCCTGGCGCTGTCGCAGCAGGCCCGCGAGTACGCCAGCGCCGAGCTGGGCCTGCCGGACAACCGCAGCTACCGCGTGTACAGCGACATCCACCGGCCCTATGTGGTGTGGAACGTGTTCGCCGCGCCGGAATTGTCGCTGCAGCCGCTGACCCACTGCTTCCCCATCGCCGGCTGCGTGGCCTACCGTGGCTTCTACGCCGAGGCCGGCGCCAACGCCGAGGCGAAGCGCCTGCAGGCGCAGGGCTGGGACGTCTTCGTCGGCGGCGTGGAGGCCTACTCCACCCTCGGCTGGTTCGACGACCCGATCATCAGCAGCATGCTGCGCTGGGACGACCAGCGCCTGGCCGAGACCCTCTTCCACGAGCTCGGCCACCAGCGTTACTACCTGCCCGGCGACACCGCCTTCAACGAGTCCTACGCCAGCTTCGTCGAGCAGGAAGGCGGCCGCCGCTGGCGCGCCTCCCGTGGCCTGCCGGCGGAGGACTCCAGCCGCGTGCGCCAGCGCGAAAGCTTCACCCGCCTGGTGCTGGATACCCGCGAGCGCCTGCAGGCGCTCTACGCCAGCCCCGTCGGCGACGAGGCCAAGCGCGCCGGCAAGGCCGCCGAATTCGAGCGCCTGCGCCGCGACTACCGCGAGCTGTGCCGCCGCGAATGGGCCGGCAAGTGCCCCTACGACGCCTGGGTCAACGGCCCGCTGAACAACGCCAAGCTGCTGCCGTTCGGCCTCTACGACCAGTGGGTACCGGCCTTCGCCACGCTGTTCCGCCAGGTCGGCGGCAACTGGCAGGCGTTCTACGCGCGGGTCGAGAAGCTCGGCGCGCTGCCCGCCGCGCAGCGCCAGGCGGCGCTGGAGCAGCTCAAGGACGGGCGTTTCGTGTCCTTCTAGGGCCACCCAAGGGCCTTAATGGCTTGGCTAGTTGCCGTGTACACCCTCCCCGTCACTCCTGCGAACGGGGCGGGTGCGTTTGGTAGGAGCGAGCCATGCCCGCGAATCGCGCGCATGGCGCGCTCCTACGGTGAGGCCACGTCTTCAATCGGCGGCGTCGGGGCTGTGCAGCGGCAGGTCCAGTTGCACTCGGCGGCGCAGCCAGGGGCTTGGCCGGTAGCGCGGTTCGCCGTAGCAGCCCTGCAGGCCCTGGAGGATGGTGAGGATGCGCGCCGCGCCGTAGTGCTCGCCGAGCGCCAGCGGGCCCAGCGGGTAGCCCAGGGCCAGTTGCACCGCGCGGTCGAGGGTGGTCGGGCTGGCGATGCCGCGCTGGGCGATCTCGCAGCCGAGGTTGACGATGCTGGCGATCACCCGCTGGGTGATGAAGCCGGGCGAGTCGTTGATCACTTCCACCACCACCCCGTCGGCGCCCAGGGCCTGCCGGGCCTGGGCCTCCAGGCGCGGGTCGAGGGCCGGCTGGCGCATCAGCACGCGGCGCTTGTCGAGGTCGCCGAAGCTTTCCAGGGCCAGGCTGCGCTCGGCCGGCAGGCCCTGGGCGTCGATGCGCGTGCTGGCGTCCTCGCCCAGCGGGGTGACCAGGCAGATGGCCCGCGCGGACGGCGCGTCGGCGCTTTCCAGCACCACGCCGGCCTGGGTCAGCAGCTGGCCGACGCGGTGGCGCAGCTCCGGGTCCTGGCTGTCCAGCCAGAACGGGCGGTCGAGGGCCACGGGTTCGGGCTGCGGCTGCGCTTCGCGAATCTGCTGGCCGTCCTGGTAGCGGTAGAAGCCTTCGCCGGTCTTGCGCCCGAGCAGGCCGGCGGCCACCCGCTGCGCCGCCAGCGGCGAGGGCAGGTAGCGTGGGTCCTGGTAGAACTGCTGGTAGAGCGACTCCATCACCGCCTGGGAAACGTCCAGCCCGGTCAGGTCGAACAGTTCGAAGGGGCCCATGCGGAAGCCGGCGCCGTCGCGCAGGATGCGGTCGATCTGCTCGGCGCTGGCCACGCCCTCGCCGAGGATGCGCAGGGCCTCGGTGCTGTAGGCGCGGCCGGCGTGGTTGACGATGAAGCCGGGGCTGTCCGGGCT
>NZ_JARJLT010000044.1 GCF_029335315.1 Pseudomonas citronellolis | reverse complement strand
TTCCAGAGAAGCATCCGAGCACACCGAACGCCCCGTTCAGGAGGCCGAGCGAAACCCCCGCTCAGGAGGTCGGGCGACATGGATGTCGCGCGAGCCCCGATCTGTACAGGGACGTACTGTCGGGGCGTGCCTCCGTGGCGGGGGAATTCGTGAGGGGAGCCCGGCTTCATCGGGCCCGTATGTTCGGGGCAAGACCTTTGCCTACTTTGGGCGGGGCCGGCCTTCCGGCGTTTGCCAAAGTAGGTCGCCCGAGGGGGCGAAACAAGAAACCTCCGAGCACTCATAAGCGGCGCGCTACACCGAACCCCAACCACAAAGTCTCTGGGTCCCCGCGTTCGCGGGGATGACGAGTGGGAGAGAGGAGCACGACGCCAGGCTCGCTACAGGCAGGCCCACGAAACGCCAACACCGAAAATGAAAACGCCCCGGCAAGCCGGGGCGTTTTCGTTTCAGGCGCAGATCAGGCGGCTTTCATCGAGCGGTGGGTATCCACCAGGTGCTGCACCACACCCGGGTCGGCCAGGGTGGAGATGTCGCCCAGGGCGTCGTACTCGGCCGTGGCGATCTTGCGCAGGATGCGCCGCATGATCTTGCCCGAGCGGGTCTTCGGCAGGCCCGGGGCCCACTGGATGACGTCCGGGGTGGCGATCGGGCCGATTTCCTTGCGTACCCAGGCCTTGAGCTCCTGGCGCAGTTGCTCGTTGGCTTCCTCGCCAGCGTTCAGGGTGACGTAGACGTAGATGCCCTGCCCCTTGATGTCGTGCGGCACGCCAACCACCGCGGCCTCGGCCACTTTCGGGTGGGCGACCATGGCGCTCTCGATCTCGGCGGTGCCCATGCGGTGGCCGGAGACGTTGAGCACGTCGTCGACGCGGCCGGTGATCCAGTAGTAGCCGTCTTCGTCGCGACGGGCGCCGTCGCCGGTGAAATACATGCCCTTGAAGGTCTTGAAGTAGGTGTCGACGTAGCGGTCGTGGTCGCCGTACAGGGTGCGCGCCTGGCCCGGCCAGGAGTCGAGGATCACCAGGTTGCCCTCGGCGGCGCCTTCGATGATGTTGCCCAGGTTGTCGACCAGGGCCGGCACCACGCCGAAGAACGGCTTGGCGGCGGAGCCCGGCTTCAGCGCGTGGGCGCCCGGCAGCGGGGTCATCAGGCAGGCGCCGGTCTCGGTCTGCCACCAGGTGTCGACGATCGGGCAGCGCGACTGGCCGACGGTCTCGTAGTACCACTGCCAGGCTTCCGGGTTGATCGGTTCGCCCACCGAGCCCAGCAGGCGCAGGCTGGAGCCGTCGGCACCTTCGACCGCCGCCTTGCCCTCGGCCATCATGGCGCGGATGGCGGTGGGCGCGGTGTAGAGGATGTTGACCTTGTGCTTGTCGACGATCTTGGCGACGCGGCTGATGTCCGGGTAGTTCGGCACGCCCTCGAACAGCACGGTGGTCGCGCCGTTGGCCAGCGGGCCGTAGACGACATAGCTGTGGCCGGTGACCCAGCCGATGTCGGCGGTGCACCAGAAGACTTCGCCGGGGCGGTAGTCGAAGACCCGCTCGTGGGTCAGCGAGGCGTACACCAGGTAGCCGCCGGTGGTGTGCAGCACGCCCTTGGGCTTACCGGTGGAACCGGAGGTGTAGAGGATGAACAGCGGGTCCTCGGCGCCCATTTCCTTCGGCGCGCAGGTGGTGCCGGCGACCTTCATCAGGTCTTCGTACCAGACGTCGCGGTGCTGGTTCCACTTGATCGAAGAGCCGGTGCGCTTGCAGACGATGATCTTCTGCACGCTGTTGGTTTCCGGGTTGGTCAGGGCATCGTCGACGTTGGCCTTGAGCGGGGTTTTCTTGCCGCCGCGCACGCCTTCGTCGGCGGTGATCACCACCTTGGAACGGCAATCGATGATGCGCCCGGCCAGCGCTTCGGGGGAGAAGCCGCCGAACACCACCGAGTGGATCGCGCCGATGCGGGTGCAGGCGAGCATGGCCACCACGGCTTCCGGGATCATCGGCATGTAGATGGTCACCACGTCGCCACGGTGCACGTCCTGGCCGCGCAGGGCGTTGGCGAACTTGCAGACCTGCTCGTGCAGCTGGCGGTAGGTGATCTCGCGGTGCTCGGACGGATCGTCGCCTTCCCAGATGATCGCCACCTGGTCGCCACGCTCGGCGAGGTGACGGTCGAGGCAGTTGTAGGAGAGGTTCAGGGTGCCGTCGGCGAACCACTTGATGTCGACGTGGTGGTCGTCGAAGGAGGTCTGCTTGACCTTGGTGAAGGGCTTGATCCATTCCACCCGTTGCGCCTGCTCGCGCCAGAAGCCATCGGGGTTGACCACCGATTGCTGGTACAGCTTCTTGTAGGTGGCTTCGTCGGTCAGCGTAGTGGCGGCCACTTCGGGGCGCACGGGATACACGGATGCCGCAGTCATGACGCGTTACCTCGGTTCGGAGTGTTGTTCTTGTTGGGACCAAGTTGTAACGGCCGGGGTGCGCAGCGGCCATACGACCATGGTCTTACCAATCCATGGCCATAGTGATGAGCCCCATCAGCACGGCTGACGGGGCCTGCGGCATTCCGTCACATGCCCAGCGCGTGGGGCAGCGCCAGGGAAATGAACGGCACGTAGGTGACCAGGATGAGGAACAGCAGGAGGATCATCAGCCACGGCAGCGCCGCGCGGATGGTCGCCCCCAGCGGCAGGCCGGTGACCGCCGAGGTGACGAACAGGTTGAGCCCCACCGGCGGGTGCACCAGGCCGATTTCCATGTTCACTACCATGACGATGCCCAGGTGGATCGGGTCGATGCCCAGTTTCATGGCGATGGGGAAGAAGATCGGCGCCAGGATCAGGGTGATCGCCGAGGGTTCCATGAAGCTGCCGGCCACCAGCAGCACCACGTTGACCATCAGCAGGAAGCCGATCGGCGTCAGCCCCTCCTGCACCACCCATTCGGTGATCTGCTGGGGAATCTGCTCGGTGGTCAGCACGTGGGCGAAGAGCATGGCGTTGGCGATGATGAACATCAGCATGATGCTCAGCCGCCCGGACTCCAGCAGCACCTTGGGGCAGTCGCGCAGGCGCATGTCCTTGTACACGAAGAGCGCGACGAAGGCCGAGTACACCGCCGCCACCGCCGCCGCCTCGGTCGGGGTGAACAGCCCGGAGTAGATGCCGCCGAGGATGATCGCCAGCAGCGCCAGCCCCCAGCCGGCGCGGCGCGCGGTGGCCAGCCACTGGCGCAGGCTGACGCGCGGTTGCGCCGGCAGCTTCTTGATCCGCGCGACTATGTAGATGACCACCATCAGGATCACCCCGAGCAGCAGCCCCGGCACCACCCCGGCGACGAACAGCTTGCCCACCGAGGTCTCGGTGGCCGCCGAGTAGACCACCATGACGATCGACGGCGGGATGAGGATGCCGAGGGTGCCGGCGTTGCAGATGATCCCGGCGCCGAACTCGCGCGGGTAGCCCGAGCGCACCATGCCGGCCACGGCGATCGAGCCGACCGCCGCCACCGTCGCCGGCGACGAGCCGGACAGCGCGGCGAACAGCATGCAGGCCAGTACCGCGGCGATCGCCAGGCCGCCACGGATGTGCCCGACGCAGGCGTTGGCGAAGTCGATCAGCCGCTGCGCCACCCCGCCGGTGGTCATGAAGGCGCCGGACAGCAGGAAGAACGGAATCGCCAGCAGGGTGTAGGCCTCGGAGGTCTCGAACAGCTTGATCGCCAGCGAACGCACCGAGTCCTGGCTGAACAGCAGGATGGTCACCGCGCCGGACAGGCCCAGGGAAATGGCGATGGGCACGCCGATGAACATGAACAGGAACAGCAGCAGGAACAGCGCGAGGACGGTCATGGGCGCGCCTCCCCGTCCTGCTCGCCGGCCAGGCGGGTAGCCTCGGCGGCTTCGTCGGCCAGGCCCAGGCCGAGCTGGCGACCCTGCAGCAGGCGCCAGAGGATTTCCAGGTAGCGCAGCAGCACCAGGGCGAAGCCGACCGGCACTATCACCGCGATGTAGGCCTGGAGGATGCCGAAGTGGTCGAGGTCCTCGGCGCCGATGCCGGCGACGAACAGGGTCTTCACCCAGGCGAAGCTGGCCACCATGAACAGCCCGGCGTAGGCCAGGCAGCACAGGCAGGCGAGCACCCCGATGGCGCGCTGCACGCGGCGCGGCGCCAGGCGCACCAGGGCGTCGACGCCGAGGTGGCCGGCGGTGCGCACGCCATAGGCGATGCCGAAGAAGATCAGCCAGCCGAACAGCGCCTTGGTCAGGGCGTTGCTCCAGGCCATGTCCTGGGCCACGCCCAGCAGCAGGTCGCCGACCGCGTAGAGCGGCGCGCGCAGCGCCGTGAGGCGGTCGCCGGCGTCGTAGAACAGGGTGAAGACGTTGGTCACCACCACGTAGAGGAAGGTCACCAGCGTCATCGCCGCCAGGAGCACGACGATCATGCCCTCCTCCAGGCGGTTGCAGACGCGCACGAAGCTATTCATGGCT